>JBEVJO010000381.1:0-8892 GCA_040510175.1 Caulobacterales bacterium | reverse complement strand
CGAACGCTGCAAAAGCGCGGCGCGGATAAAGACGGCATGCGCAACGAAGCCGGCCAATAGCCTCAGCTTTTTGTCGAGCCAGACGCGCGCGGCCTTGGGCAATGGCGCTTTGTCGATGATCGGCATGCAGACCAGCAGCATCTCCAGCCATTGGCTGGCCCAAAGCGTCTCGCGCTTTATTTGGCGTGCCGGCAATGTGCGCAATTGATCCATGGGCGGATCATAAGCGCGGTGCGGAAGGAAGAGGATTGTTTGGGGTTTATCCCTGCTTGCTCGCTCAGAAAATAGATGCGGTCACTTCGCGGCGGCAGCCTTGAACATCTTGTGTTTCACATGGTCGCCGGGTTTCAAGCCGATCTTGTCCGCCTGACCGGCGTTCAGCTCCAACACCGCCCGCACGCGCACGCCGGAGCTGATGATCGCGAGCGACATCGGCTCCGCGTTCTTTGCGATCGAGGCCACCTCACCGTTGGCGCGGATGAACACCATGTCCAGGGGGATCAAGGTGTTCTTCATCCACATGCGCGCAACGCGGTCTTCGCCCAGATCAAAGAGCATGCCGCGATCGGCGGCCATTTCCGCGCGATTCATTAGCCCTTTTTCGCGCGCGGCCTCGTTATTGGCGAGCTCAACCTTATAGGCGAAGCTCCCCTTCTCGCTGGTCAACGCAAGCGGCTGCAAAGCCGCAGCGGCGGCGGGTTCGATGGCGACGATCGCCGCCAGGGCAAAGACAGACATCAAACAGCGCATGCGGCCAGCCTATACGGCATCCCGTGCGGTCTGTGAATCTGTCTTGTCAGGCGGCTGGCCGCTCCGGGACCCGCTCAGGCGGCGTCGATGGGCTTGGCTTCAATAACGATCCGGCCTTTCGGGCCTTCCGTGAAGCGCGCCAGGAATTTGTCGCCAGGGACAGCATCAAGAAACCCTGCTCGGCGGAGTGTTTCAATATGTATAAAAATGTCATCGGGCTTGTCGCCTGCATTCACGAAGCCATAGCCTTTGGCTCGGTTGAACCATTTCACAGACACAAGCGCGAAAGGACCTTTCGCACTGGCGCTGCGCCGGACGGACGCTGGGGCGTCTGTCGCGCACGCCGTACTTTCGTCGAGCGAAAGCACCCGGACTGCCTGCATCCCTCGAGCGCCTTTCATGGCCTCGCAGACAATCGTCGCGCCCTCTGGCGCAGCGTCGCGGCCAAGCCGCCGGAGACACGATACGTGCAACAACACGTCCCCCTCGAGCTCAAGATCGGAAACTACGAATCCATAGCCCTTCACTGCGTCGAACCATTTGATTTTACCGGTAATTGTGACCAGCGAATCATCGAGATCTTCAATGTCAGTCATGTCTTGAGCCACACTTGAAAAACCGTTTGGACCCAAATTCGTTAACACAGGCGACCTGGAAGTGCGTGTTAAACTGGTCACTTTCGCAATTAAAAATCCGTTAGGGTAATAAATATTCGTTGTGTCAAAGTTGGGTCACAATAGGGCCCAAATAAAACACAGTTCTAGAACGCACATAGACGTGCGCGATTATTATTGAATACTTTGTTTTGAGTGAGCGGCGCGTGGCAGGCCCTAGGGGAGTCGAACCCCTCTTTTCAGGTTGAAAACCTGACGTCCTAACCGATAGACGAAGGGCCCGCAGACGCGCAGGGGTGGTTCTATAGCCACCGCCTAGTTGCCGCGCAACCCCGCCCCAGCGGAAAGCGTCGGACTTTAAATGCGCCCCCCAGTCTGGGGATACGCCAAGTCGCATTTAAGATCCAAAGACGCTTTCCAAACAAAAGTTCTGAAGCAACTTTGGACTTTAAATTCGCAACCCGCCGCCCTCAAACGAGGCGAATTTAAAGTCCGTTGCTTAATCGCGCGCTTTTGCCGGGGCGCCGTCTAAGATTTCAATTTCTGCCGATCTGCGTCCGTTCCACTCGTTAATTTGAACCTTTACGGCCAAGTGCAGACGTTGTTTGCGCTCGAAGATCGCCTCGCCCAAAGGCGTGTTGGCGGCCCGAAACGCGATACCGCGAATGCGTTGGTCCTGTGCATCGGCAAACGTACAGCGGACGTGATCGGTTCCGGCGCGGGCTGCATGCGCGACACTCACATCGCTAAGCACAAAAATTGGGCTGGGATTGCCTGCACCGTAGGGGCCGAGGCGCTCCAGACGTTCGCAGAATTCAACATTGGCGGTTCCAACGCCGACCATGCCGTCGATCATCAAGGCGCGCGCTTCGTCTTGCGATGCGCGGCACGATGCGCTCAGGCGTTCATTGATGTCGGCGCGAAATTCGTCGATCCGATCGCGCGCCACGGTCAAACCACCGGCGACCGCATGGCCGCCTCCGGCAATCAGAACGCCCGCGGCCGCAGAGGCGGACAGTGCATCTCCTAAATTCACGCCGCTCACCGAACGGCCGGAGCCTTTCGCCGTGCCGTCTTCAAGGCCTTCCCAGCCGATTACGATCGCGGGCTTGAGAAATTTTTCTTTGATCCGGCCAGCGACAATGCCGACGACGCCGGGCGGCCAAGGCCCAGCGGCGACCAGTACGGCATCATTCTGATGGCGCTGCAATTGCGCTTCAGCCTCCAACAACGCGGTGGCTTCCAGGGTCCGGCGCTCGATGTTTAAGACTTCCAGCTCTTCGGCCAGGCGCCGCGCTTCGATGGGATCATCGGTCGCCAGCAATTGCGCCGCCATCACCGCAGCGCCAAGCCTGCCGCCGGCATTGAGGCGCGGACCTAAAACATAGGTGGCGTGATAAACGCTGGTCGGAATCTCGACGCCGGCAACTTTCGCCAAGGCGGCAACACCCACATTTTCAAGCTTGCTCATGACCTTCAAGCCCTGCGCGGCGAAGGCGCGATTGGCGCCCACCAGCTGCGCCACGTCACACAAAGTGCCAAGCGCGCACAAATCGAGCAGCTTCATCACGTCGGGTTCAGCGCGATCTTTGAAAAGCCCCCGCCCCCGCGCCAATCGGTTGATCGCCACCATGATCAGAAAGGTGACGCCTGCGGCGGCCAGATAACCCAAACCTGAATTGCAGTCGGGCCGATTGGGGTTGACCAAGGCGGCCGCCTGCGGCGGCGGCCCCGGCGCCATCAAATGGTGATCGAGCACGATGACATCGACGCCCAGCTTGATCGCCTCGTCCATCGCTTCGCGCGAATTGGCGCCGCAATCCACGGCGATGATCAGTTTGACGTCTTGTTCGTGTAGGGTGCGAAAAGCGATCGCCGAAGGTCCGTAGCCTTCCTTCAAGCGGTCGGGAACATACAGTCCAAGCTCGCGGCCCCAGCTGCGAAAATAACGGATGAGCTGCGCCGCAGACGTGCCGCCATCGACATCATAATCCGCGAAGACCACCGTTTTGCGGCCATCCAAAAGCGCCGCCAAAATAATCTCGGCGGCGCGATCGAGGTCCCGCAGGATCGACGGGTCTGGCAAATGGTCCTTCAGGCGCGGCGAAAGAAACGCCTCGGTCTTACCAATTTGCGCACCGCGCGCCGCCAATAGCCGGCCAAGAATGGGGTCAATGCCGGGATGCCGTGCGTGCGCCTCGGCTGTCTTTTGATCGAACGCGCGCTCAGTCCAACGACGACCGCCGAACGACCGTTCAACGCCGAGAAAGGCGCCAGCAGCCGCAGCGCCCTGACGCGTGATTGCGTTCACGCCTTCACTGGGAAATGCGCACGAATAGTGCGGACGACGCCGTCGGAAGAATTCATCACGATGGAATGCGTGTGAATGCCGTCAGCTCTAATTTTCACGCCGTCCAGCATGGCGCCGTCCGTGACGCCGGTCGCCGCAAAAATCGCGTGTCCGCGCACCAGATCGTCGAGCACATATTTGCGATCAAGATCCGCCAAGCCCCAACGGCGGCCGCGCGCACGTTCATCATCGTTCCGGAACACCAAGCGTCCCTGGAACTGACCGCCGACGCACTTCAACGCCGCGGCAGCCAGAACGCCTTCGGGCGCCCCGCCCTGCCCGACATACATGTCGATGCCGGTGGATGGGTCCGTCGTATGAATCACCCCGGCGACGTCGCCGTCAGAGATCAAATGCAGGCGCGCGCCGGCGGCGCGCAAGCCGCTGATGATCTCGCTATGGCGCGGACGATCCAGAACGCACACCGTGAGGTCTTCCACGGCCACGCCCTTCGCTTTGGCCAGCGCCTTGGCGTTTTCTGCAGGCGACCGGTCGATATCCACCAGACCCGGTTCGAACCCAGGTCCGATCGCCAGCTTGTCCATATAAACGTCCGGCGCGTTCAGGAGTCCGCCTTCCGGCGCCATGGCCAGCACCGCAAGCGCGTTGGCCATGCGCTTTGCGGTCAGTGTGGTGCCTTCCAATGGGTCGAGCGCAATCGCGATCTTCGGCCCTTTGCCGGTGCCGACCTTTTCGCCGATATAAAGCATCGGGGCTTCGTCGCGTTCGCCCTCGCCGATGACGATTTCGCCATCGATGTCCAAAGCGTTCAAAGCGGTCCGCATGCCGTCAACGGCAGCCTGATCTGCCGCCTTTTCATCACCGCGACCGGAGAGCCGATCGGCGGCGATCGCCGCGGCCTCGACCGCCGACACCGCGCCCATGGCCAAATCCAGGCCCAACCGGGTTTCGTATAAACCCATACCAAACTCCCTCATCAGGCCGCCGATGCGGCCGGTTCCATCGGCATGACGCACGGCGCGCCAACGACTGTATCCAGCGCCGCCAACTCGGTGACGCAACGGCGCAAGACGTTTTCAGAGACGTCGTGCGTAGTGACCACGATTGGAACGCCTGCGGCGTCCGTCACGGTTTTCTGCAAGAAGCTGTCGATCGACACATTATGCCGCGCCAAGGTTTCCGACACCGACGCGATGGCGCCGGGGCGGTCACGGAGCCGCAAACGCATATAGAACTGCCCGGTGCTGTCCGGCGCTTCGCCTTGGCTCAAATTCGCGAGGGCCGCAATATTCTGCCCAAATACCGAGCGTTTCGCTTCGGCGAGCAGATCAATCAGGTCAGCCGCGACCGCTGCGGCTGTCGGCGCGCCGCCAGCGCCTGCGCCAGCGAACGTGAGACGCCCGCGTGTAGCGCTGTCGATGACAATCGCGTTGAGCGCGCCATCTATCTTGGCCAGCGGGTGCTCCAGCGGCAGCAAGACCGGATTGCAACGCTGAATGACGCCGCCGGTCGCTACTCTCGCGGAGGCGATCAACTTGATGCGATAGCCCAATTCCCGCGCGTACTGGATGTCGACGGCTTCGATGCGCTCGATGCCTTCAATGCGAAGCGCGTTGAAGTCTGGAGCCGCCCGGAAGGCCAAAGCAGCCAGGATCGCAATCTTGTGGCCGGCGTCGATGCCGCCGACGTCAAAAGTTGGGTCCGCTTCGGCGTAGCCGAGCGCCTGCGCATCCGCGAGGGCATCGGCGAACGACAAACCCTTCCGTTCCATCTCGGTGAGAATGTAATTGCAGGTGCCGTTCAGAATGCCGGCAACGCTGTTGATCTCGTCGACGCGCAGCGCTTCACGCATCACTTTGATGATTGGCACGCCGCCCGCCACCGCCGCTTCAAATCGCAACGAGGCGCCATTGTCTTCGGCCAGCTTCGCCAAGGCGCGGCCATGTTCGGCCAGCAGGGCCTTATTCGCCGTCACCACCGGTTTTCCGTGCGACAGCGCAATTTCGACGGCGCGCTTCGCCGGACCGTCGGCGCCGCCCATAAGTTCGACAAACACATCGATCTCCGGCGAGCCGGCCAGTTCGCAGGGATCGTCAAACCATTTCAGAGGATCAATCGACGGACCGTGCTGACGGCGGCGATTGCGGGCGCTAACGGCGGTGACTTGAGCGCGGCCGGCGAACGCGACCGCGCGATCTTCCTCGATCTGTTTCAGCTATTCAGCGCCGACCGAGCCGAGGCCCGCGACGCCAATGCGCAATGGAGATTTCACACTCATTCAGCCGCGCTCGCTGAACCGGCGAGATTGCCGTTGCGCTGCAGGAATTTGCGTACATTCCGCGCGGCCTGCCGGATCCGTTGTTCGTTCTCGACCAGACCGATCCGCACATAGCCTTCGCCGTATTCGCCAAAGCCAACGCCCGGCGCTACCGCGACGCCGGCTTCTTCTGTGAGGCGCGCGGAGAACTCCATCGAGCCCATTTCTTCAAAGCCTTTCGGCAGCGGCGCCCAACAGAACATCGATGCCTTGGGTTCCGGGATCGTCCAGCCTGCGCGCCCAAAGCTCTCAACCAGCGCATCGCGGCGCGCTTTGTAGATCTGGCGGTTCTTTTCGACGAAGTCTTGCGGCCCGTTCAGCGCTGCGGTCGCCGCCACCTGGATCGGCGTGAACCCGCCATAATCAAGATAGGATTTGACGCGCGCCAGAGCAGCGATCAGGCGTTCATTGCCCACGGCGAAACCAACGCGCCAACCCGCCATGGAATAGGTCTTCGATAGCGAAACGGTTTCAACCGTAACGTCCATCGCGCCATCGACCTGCAGGACCGATGGCGTCGGGTTTCCGTCAAAATAGATTTCGGAATAAGCCAGATCCGACAGGATAAAGAGGTTGTGCTTTTTAGCGAACTTGACCGCTTCTTTGTAGAAATCCAGATCGACAACCTGCGCAGTCGGATTGCCCGGATAACACAGCACCATCGCGATTGGCGGCGGCACGGAATGGCGCACGGCACGGCCCAGACCGGATAGATACTGCTCTGGCGTATGCGCCTCGATATTGCGAATGCTGGCCCCGGCTATGATGAAGCCGAACGAGTGCAGCGGATACGATGGGTTAGGCGCCAGGATAACGTCGCCGGGCGCGGTGATCGCCTGGGCGATATTGGCGAACCCCTCTTTGGACCCAAGCGTCGAAATAATTTGCGTGTCGGGGTTCAGTTTTACGTCAAACCGGCGGTCGTAATAGGCGGCGAAGGCCTTGCGCAGCCCCGGAATGCCCCGCGACGACGAATAGCCGTGCACATCCGGCCGGCGCGCGGTTTCGATGAGCTTCTCGATGACATGATCCGGCGGCGGCAGATCAGGGTTGCCCATGCCAAGGTCGATAATGTCGACGCCATCGGCGCGCAGCCGCGCTTTGAGCTTGTTGACCTGCTCAAACATATAGGGCGGCAAGCGCCGGATTTTATAAAACTCTTCGGTCATGATCGATGATTCGTGCTGTGCTGAATGATGGACCCGCGCGCCAATAAGCGAAAGCGGGGATTTTGAGAGCTTCGGACCGGCGACTCCAGGCTTTGGCTTTTATTGGTTTATTGCTCCACGCCGACGGTTTTGACCTTTTTCTTCGCGGCGGCCTGCAATTCCATCGAGTTTCGCAAAGGTCCCGGATTGATCGTCCTGGGGTCGGCGTCGACTTCGGACTTCGCCGAAGCGATATCGGCGCGCACCTCAGCCCATTCCTCTGGCGTTTTGCGCGGGCGCGGGGTCAGATTGGCCTGGGAAAACTTCGGATAGCCCTCGCCCTCAACTTCCTTGACCCGGCTTTTAAACCATTGAGGAGTCTGTTCTTGCTTGGCGACATAGCCCCCAAGGTTCGCGCATCCGGCCAAAGCCAGGGTCGGCGCAAGCAAGAGAATGAGAGCAGGCTTTTGTCCCACGAGAAGCTCCTTTTCGCCCCCTATACGACGTCTCGCTACGGTGACACCATAGGCGCTTACCGTTAGGATTCTTTTCTAGGATTCGCGGATATCCGAAAAACGGACCGACTTGTTCTTTGGGAGGAAACGCCTTTGTCAGGCTCAGACGCGCCCGATGCCCGGCCTCGCCGTCGGAAGTCGCCCCAAAGCCCGGGCTCGAAGGCAGCTGCACCACTCCAGGCCCCCGCGCCCAAAACCGCCTCAGATGGCGCTGCCGCCACCAAACGCGCCCGGATAGCAAAACCCAAACCAGCGCCCCAGCCGAGCGCTGCGCCCGAGCCGATCGCTAAAGCGCCAGCGGCCGAGCCCGGAACCCTTGCCGCTGCCCTCGGCCACACCAGCATCGATAACCTTGAAAAGCTTTCCATGAACCTGTGGGAGGCGTCGGTTCGAATGCAGAAGATCACCGCCGAGGCGGTGGCGCTGCAGCCGCCGGCTGGCCCCGACCTCCAGCGTGACCCATTCAAAGCGCAAGAGGCGGTGCAGCACGTCCTGGCGCATACGGCCGCAGACCCCGCAAGCCTGATGAGCGCCCAGACCGATCTGTGGCGCGGCTTCGTCCGCCTTTGGTCGGAGACCTATCGCGTATTGTTGCACGGACCGGATACCCTCGGCCATGATCCGTTGGCCAAGGACAAAAGATTTTCGGATCCCGATTGGCGGCAGAACGTAATCTTCGACATGCTGCGTCGTAGTTACTCTTTCCAAAGCGAATGGCTGCAGAGCTTGGCCGCCAAGGCGCCGGGTGTTGATGAGGCAACGAAGCGCAAAGCCGGGTTCTTTTTGAAGCAAGCGGCCGACGCCTTCTCGCCGTCGAACTTCCTGTTCACGAACCCGACGGTTCTGAAAAAGACCATCGAGACCGGCGGCGAAAATTTGCTGCGCGGTCTGGACATGCTTGAGGAAGACCTCAAACGGGGCAAGGGTCACCTCGCCGTTCGGCAAACGGACTCAAGCCAATTTAAAATCGGCGTCAATGTCGCCGAAACACCCGGCAAGGTGGTCTTCCGGAACGAGCTGTTCGAACTGATTCAATACGCGCCGATGACGGAAACGGTCGCTGAAACGCCGATCCTGTTCTTCCCGCCGTGGATCAACAAGTTGTACATTCTCGATCTGCGCAAAGACAATTCGATGGTCCGCTGGCTCACCGAGCAAGGCCATACGGTGTTCGTCACATCGTGGGTGAACCCAACGCCGAGCTTGGCGCGCAAGACCATCGAAGATTATATGCGCG
>JBEVJO010000380.1:0-3090 GCA_040510175.1 Caulobacterales bacterium | reverse complement strand
GCAACGCCCTTCGAAATCAAGGGCTGGAACTATTCCATCAGTTCGGCGTGCGCGACGTCATCGCATTGCATCGGCAACGCCGCTGAAATGATTCAATGGGGCAAGCAGGACGTCATGTTCGCCGGCGGCGGCGAAGAATTGGATTGGACCTTGTCGGTTCTGTTCGACGCCATGGGCGCCATGAGTTCGCGTTATAATGAAACGCCGTCGCGCGCTTCGCGCGCGTTTGATCGCGACCGCGACGGTTTCGTGATCGCCGGCGGCGCGGGCATTGTCGTGCTGGAAGAACTTGAGCACGCAAAAGCGCGCGGCGCGAAAATCTATGCAGAACTGTCCGGCTATGGCGCCACCAGTGACGGCTACGATATGGTGCAGCCATCGGGCGAAGGCGCCATCCGCTGTATGAAGATGGCGATGAAAGACCTGAAGCAGCCAGTGGATTATCTGAACCCGCACGCCACTTCGACGCCCGTGGGCGACCTCAAGGAGATGGAAGCGGTGCGTCAGGTGTTCGGCGATAAGCCGCCGCTGATCTCCGCCACCAAGAGCCTCACGGGGCATTCGCTGGGCGGCGCCGGCGTGCAAGAAGCGATCTATTCGCTCTTGATGCTGAAGGGCGGCTTCGTCGCGCCGAGCGCGCATATCGACGAAATCGATCCCGTGTTCGCTGATCTGCCGATCGTGCGCGAGCGCTTGGATAAGGAGCTGAATTGCGTCCTATCCAATTCGTTCGGCTTCGGCGGCACGAACGCAGCGCTCGCGTTCACGCGCTACGCTGGTTAATCGCACGCTCTCCGCGCGAGGGTTGACGCGCTAACGGCACGCGCTAGCTTCCGGAAAAATAATGTCTGGGAGAGAGCATGATTAGAATTGCAGTCGCGTGCGCGGCGCTCCTTACGTTTGCCGGAAGCGCCACCGCCAAACCGGTCAGTTCTAAGCCACCCGCTCTAAAGCCAATCGCTCTTACAAACCCCGAAGACCTTCTTCCTCTACCAGGCGGCCGCTGGGTGATCGCCAGCAGCATGGCGGGCGGTCCCGCAAAATCCGGCGCGCTCTACGCCATCGATTCCAAAACTCGCCATGTGAAAAAAATCTATCCCGCGGGACAGCCAGACGCAGCCGAAAAGCCTGGTTGCGGTCGGGAACTGGCGTCCGATGTTTTCAGCGCACACGGCGTTTCGTTCAGACCGGACGCGCAAGGCGGCGGCAAGCTGCTTGTGGTGAACCATGGCGGCCGGGAGTCTGTCGAAATCTTCGATCTGCAAATGGGCAAAACCTCTGCGGCGGCGCCGTCGCTGAAATGGGACACGTGCATGATTGCGCCGGAAGGAATGTTGCAGAACTCTGTCACATCGACGCCGGATGGCGCCATCTACACGACAATGACATCCATTGCGTCGATGCAAGAAATGGTGAAAGGCCAAGCGACGATCGGCGACGTTCGCGTCTGGACCGCCGGCAAGGGCTGGCGAATTGTGCCGGACAGCGAAACTTGGGCGCCGAATGGGATCATCGCCACGCCGGACGGCGGCAAACTTTATGTCAGCGCCTGGGCCGGCGAAAAAATCCTTGAACTCACGTTGGGCGACAAACCTTCGCGGCGCGCTCTGCCGCTTCGGTTTTCTCCGGACAATCTGCGCTGGGCGCCCGACGGCGCAATTCTCGCGGCGGGACATGACCGCTCGACCACCGCGAAAATTGGCCCCTGCTTTATGTCGGAGAAGGCAGAATGTCCGGTCGAGTCCTTGATTGGCCGCATAGATCCCGTCGCGTTCTCCGTCACTTGCACGCACGCGATGGGCCAGACTTTCAATACCGCCGCTGTAACGGTCGGCGACGAATTATGGCTTGGCGCCGCGCGCGGGGTGAGGATTTTGCGGATACCCGCATCGACCCTCACAGAATGCGCGCGTTAATCCGCTCTAATTCTTTTGCTGTTCTGGGTAGGTCAGTTTGGATGCGTCGTAACCGAGCTCGCTGACGCGCGTGAGCGCGGCTTGCCGTTCGACTGGCGTCATCTGCGAGTCTCGCGACATCAGCGACACGTATCGGCCGCCTGGCGTACCGAGAATGAGCCAGCTGTAATCGTCTGCGCGATCAATGATCCAATATTCCTGCGAGATCAGGCCGCCCATCAATTCCATGCGGACCCGATTGTTGTCGGGTGGATTGAGGACAGTGACGCCGCCTTTCATCAACTTCAGCGGACCATCCAGAGCGCCTTTGTAACAGGCCACCGCCACTTTATATTTGTGGGTGCGGCCGGTCGGGGTCCACGTCGCGGTGCTGCCCTGACACCCCTTATTCATAGATGTCGGGGTTCGCGCGATCTCAAACCATTTTCCGGCGATCTGAGCCTCGGCAAAAGGGCGCACGGGCGGCGGGGCGGCGGCGAAAGCGACGCTGGCGCCAGTTATTGCGATGCTCAAGATCAGAGTCGAAAAGACACGCATGCTTCGCTCCTTCACTGGTAAAACCACCGCAGAATTCAAAGGTTCCTATCGTTACGCAGCTGGAATCAAGCGGGATCACCTGAAACGCAGCAAAATGCAGCCTCCGTACCCTGATCAAGTGATGCGAGCATTCACGCCAAACCGTGCAAGGCGTCGGCCAGTTTACCCGGCATTGAGAAGAACGGCGAGTGGCCGGAGTCCAGGCTGACCACACGTTCGACCGGCGCGCGCCAGATCATGGTGCGCTGCACTTCAATGGCCACAGCGTTGTCATTCGTGCATTCGATGTACGCGCGCGGAATGCGGCCCCAGCGCCCCGGCGTGGTCTGCATGGCGGCGCCGAAGATGGACGCCGCTTGGGGTTTCAGGCGCGGCATCGCAAATGCGATGTCTGCCGCGTCGCAATCATTATAAAAAACGCGCACGCCGACCTCCGGCGTAACGGTGGTGGTCAGGCCGTCATCGCTGACGACAACGGGAATGTTCAAATCAATGCCGGCAGAGGCCAATGTCTCGCCCGGCGGCAGCATCAAAGCGGTGAGATAGACCAGTTTGCCTGCGCATTCCGGCGCCTTTTCCGCGCCGTCGCCGATCGCCATGCCGCCCATTGAATGTCCGACCAGAATTGGTTTGCCGC
>JBEVJO010000379.1:0-3178 GCA_040510175.1 Caulobacterales bacterium | reverse complement strand
CACCGAGGTCGCCGTCGAATTCGGCGCCACTTCGATATAGCCGGAGGGCCGCAGCTTGATCTGGTCCTTGACGAGGTCGGTCGCCGGCGCGTGGCCGATCGCGATGAACACGCCGTCCACCGGTATGTCGCTTGTCTGGCCCGATTTCAAATTCTTCACGCGCACGCCGACGACGCCTTCCGGATCGCCCGCCGCCAAAACCTCGTCGACCGCAGAATCCCACACCACCTCTATCTTCGGATGGTTGATCAACCGCTCCTGCAAAATACGCTCCGCGCGCAGATGATCGCGGCGATGGATCAGCGTCACCTTGGTGGCGAAATTGGTGAGGAATAGCGCCTCCTCCACCGCCGTATTGCCGCCGCCCACGACCGCGACCTGCTTGCCGCGGTAGAAGAAGCCGTCACAGGTGGCGCAGGCAGAAACGCCGGCGCTTTGCAGGCGTTGCTCGGATTCAAGCCCCAGCCACTTGGCCTGCGCGCCCGTGGCGATAATGAGCGCGTCAGCAGTATAGCGTTCGCCACCATCGCCTTTCAGGCGAAAGGGCCGCTTCGACATATCCACGTCCACGATGTAGTCGGAGATGATCTCTACGCCGACATGCTCCGCTTGCGCCTTCATCTGATCCATCAGCCAAGGCCCTTGGATGATGTCGGCGAAACCGGGATAGTTTTCCACATCGGTGGTGATGGTGAGCTGCCCGCCCGGCTGCATGCCTTGGACCAAAAGCGGCTTGCGCATGGCGCGGGCGGCATAAATCGCCGCCGTATAGCCGGCAGGGCCCGAGCCAATGACAATGATCTCGGCATGACGTTCGCTAGACATGAATACTCCAGAATAGATCGGACGGGTCTTTACGACGTTAAGGGTCGCTTATGTAGGGATTCGCGGCGGTTTCTGCGAGCCGCGTCATCGCATGGCCCATTCAAGTGCTAAAACAGCGCCCTGAAAATGCTCAAGAACGATAGTCCGCGATCGTTTCGCCGCAATTTACCCTCGCCAGCCCTGGGCTGCGTTATGATCACAGCCTTATTTCCACGGCTTCATTTTCTCGGCTTCAGGGCCATTTCACTTCCGGCGGCATGGACGACAGGATGGAATCGACATTCCCGCCCGTCTTGAGGCCGAATAACGTGCCGCGGTCATAAAGGAGGTTGAACTCCACATAGCGGCCGCGCCGGACAAGCTGCTCCTCGCGCTCTTCGGCCGTCCATGGCTCGATCATCCGCCGGCGCACGATCTGTTGGTAAATAGCGATAAAGGCCCGCCCGACATCCTGGGTGAAGGCGAAATCCTTCTCCCAATCGCCGGAATTATGGTGGTCGTAGAAGATGCCGCCAATGCCGCGCGGCTCATTGCGATGCGGTAGGAAGAAATAGTCGTCGCACCATTTTTTGTATTTCGGACCCCAGTCCGGGTCGTGCCGGTCGCAAACGTCCTGCATCGCGGCGTGGAAGTCGATCGCGTCGGGAAAAGCCTGATCGCGCTGATAGTTCAGGACCGGCGTCAAATCGGCGCCGCCGCCGAACCAGCTTTCGCCGGTGGCGATCATCCGGGTGTTCATATGGACGGCGGGCACCTTGGGCGAGCGCGGATGCACGATCAACGACACGCCGCTCGCCCAGAATTGGCGGTCGGGGCCCGCGCCCTTGATCTGCGCCGCGAAGTCCGGCGAAAGCTGTCCATGCACCTTGGAAAAATGCACGCCCGCTTTTTCAAACAAACGGCCATGCAGCATGCCCATGGTTCCACCGCCAGTGTCCCTGCTCTCTCCCGTCGCCGGATCGGCTTCAGGCGCGCGCGTCCAGGGCGTGCGCTCAAAGCGGCCCGGGGCGCCGGAAAATAGGTCCGCGGGCGCTTCGTCCTCCAATTGCTCCAAGCCGGCGAAAATCTGCGCCTGTAGGGCAACAAACCAGGTCTCGGCGCGGTCTTTCCGCGCTTGAGCGATCTCTTCGGCGGCATCCGGCTTGGCGGCAGACATGAAATGCGTTCCCGGCTGAATATTGTCGTCCGACCTCTACGGGGTCAGAGCTTGCCTGACAAACCGCCGGTCTGCCGCATTGCCTCGAAAGCGGCGATCCCGGCGCTCATGGCGACATTGAGCGAGCGGGAGCCAGGCTTGAGTGGTATCCGCACCAATGCATCGGCCCGGTTTGCGACATCGGCGGGTACGCCGGCGGATTCACGTCCAAACATCAGCAAATCATTCCGTTCAAATGCAAAATCCTGGAGCAACGCGGTTGCCTTGGTGCTGAAGAGCACAAGCCTCCCTTCTTTTCGGGCCCCGCTAGCCAGAAACTCGCCCCAGGAGGCGTGACGGTTCAGCGCAGCGGTCTCGCCGTAATCCAAGGCCGCGCGCTTGGCCTTGGCATCCGTGAGCGGAAATCCACAAGGCTCCACAACCTCGATCGGCAGATCCAAACATGCGCCCAAACGAATGATCGCGCCGAGATTTTGGGGAATATCGGGCTGGTAAAGGACGAGTCGCACGGGCGTTGATTGTCTCGGAATTTGGCGGCGGCCAGTCGCAGACGCAACTTAAGGCCTAAATAGAGAGCCGGGAGCGGCGTAAGGTCGCAACGCCAGACTTGCGCACTGGCTTAGCTTACAGCATGAAACCCGGCAATCGGTGGATTGCGATCAAGATTCGGGGGCTGAATTGAGCGACACTTTAGCCGAAGGGCACGCTGGGCATGGAGAGACCCGGCGGGACTTCTTGTTCATCGCTACGGGCGCGGTGGCGGCGGGCGGCGCGGCTATGACCATTTGGCCGCTCATCGACCAAATGAATCCGGCTGCGGACACCTTGGCGATGTCGACGGTCGATTTCGACCTGACGGCGGTCGAGGAAGGTCAGCAAGTCAAGGTCATGTGGCAGGGCAAACCGCTCTTCGTGCGTCACCGGACCAAGGCCGACATTGATATGGCCGTCAAAGACGACAACGCCACGATGAAGGATCCGCAAAAGGATGCGGATCGCGTCCTGCAGGTCGACGGCAAGCCCGGCAAACCGGAATATCTGATCATGGGCGCCAATTGCACCCACCTCGGTTGTGTGCCGCTCGGCGCCAATGATGCTGGCTTCAAGGGCAACTTCAAAGGTTGGTTCTGTCCGTGCCACGGCTCGGATTACGACACGTCCGGCCGCATCCGTAGTGGCCCTGCGCCGCTCAACCTG
>JBEVJO010000378.1:0-6005 GCA_040510175.1 Caulobacterales bacterium | reverse complement strand
TGGCGTGAACATTCTCGTAATGCGCCCGGTATTGCTCGTGCGAAATACCCTCTTTGCGCTTGTTCAAAATGATGACTTTGTACATCGCTCCCTCACTTATTGTTGTCGCGAGGGGCAGATTACACGCCTGCGGAAAACGCGCTAGAGCGCGTTGCCGCTGAAAGTTGGCGCATTCGCTTATCGGAAGGTTGAGAGGTCCTGCCTCAGGGCTTCCAGCGCCGGCCCCCAGCCTTCGCGCGGATTGGCGGAGAAAAATTTCGAGCGCGGATACCAGGGCAGTTTATTCGTGCCCAGGCGGGTCCAGGAACTGGTCTCGCCCAGCATCCAGGCTTCGGTCCCGGCGCCGGCCGCGATATTGGTGGTGGCGTTGGGCGGGCCGACGATCAGATCGAGCGCGGCGGACAAAGCCGCTACGCCGTCCAGATCGTCCTTCATGTCCAGATCATCGAAGGTGAGGATGGGCAGACCCCATTCGCGCAGCTGCGCGATGTCGCTGGCGCATTCGCCGTATTGCATCGGCACCCAGGTTCCGCTGAAGGCTTCCAGCGCCGGGCGCCAGGACTCCAGCGGCGCGTAGAAGCGTTTGCGTTTCGGCGTCATCAGAATAGAGCGCCAGAGGAACCCCGCCTTCGGTCCCGCGCCAGCCGCATCGAGGCGCGCCCTGAAATCCGCGACGCGCGCCGGGTCCGGTTTCAAGAATCCGATCTGCTGATGCTCGAAACTCGCCAGGTCCGGCCGCAGCACCTGCAGCACGCTCGCCATCGGCGCATAGAAATCGAAGTCCGAGAAATCCTTGATCGCCGGTGCGCCCCGAATGGTTTGTCCGTTCACGGTGACGGTAAAGTGGTGGAAGACATTCGCCATCGGGAAGGAGCGCTGCAGCAGTTCCACAAAGCGGCGCTCGGCGACGATCGTCAGCTTGCCGTTGGGGCCGAGCGCTTCGATCAAATCCGGCGCGGCGGAGAGGAACAGGATTTCGTCGCCGAGGCCCTGCTCGCCGATGAGCAGAAGATTTTTGCCTTCGAAACTTTCGCCGGACCAGCGCTGCACCGGCACATCGAATTGCACGCAGCGTTTGAAACGGCGATCCAGCCGCGATTCATGCTCGGCCCAGCCTTCGGCCAGACGTCCGCAGGCGAGCAGGGAATGCGAGCGGGAATAGCGCGTATAAACGCCTTCCTTGTCGTTGGTGGTGATGGCGAGGGCTTTGTCGAAGGCCTCGACGGCTTGTTCTGGTTCGCCGAGCGAATGCAGCGCCATCGCCGCATTATGCTGCGCCCGGTTCAGGGACGGCTGCAGCCGCAGCGCTTCATTATAAAAGGTGAGGGCGGTTT
Source organism: Caulobacterales bacterium (assembly GCA_040510175.1). GTDB lineage: Bacteria > Pseudomonadota > Alphaproteobacteria > Caulobacterales > Aquidulcibacteraceae > JBEVJO01. The sequence goes on along the minus strand of JBEVJO010000378.1, from coordinate 4,671 downwards.
CATCGTCGCCGGTTTCAACCAGCACCGTGCCTAAAGTGTTCCAAAGATTCGGATCTTCCGGCGTTTGCCCGATGGCGTCGCGCAAGATGTCGATCGCTTCTTCATAGCGGCCCTGGTCGCGCACCGCGCCGCCGAGATTGTTGGCCGCCAGCGCCGAATGCGTCGTCATGGCCGCGAAGATGCGGAAGAATTGCTCGGCGATCTGGAATTCCTCCAGACCCCAGGCCGCCAGCCCCAGATTGTGATAGATTTCCGGTTCGTCCGGATCGAGCGCGATGGCCCGTTCGTAAAGATCGAACGCCAGACGCAGTGCGCCCATCTCGCCCATGGCGATGGCGGCGACATGGGTGGCGACGGCGTTTTCCGGGTCGATGCTCATCGCTTCGACGCACAATTTCCCCGCCGAGCGCGCATCGCCGCCGCGTAGCTTGGCCACCGCCTTCTTTAATAGAGGCGCGACCTTGCGCAGCTTTTGCGCCTGAATGTCGTTCGCTTGCTCGATCAGCTGCAGGATCACGCTGGCGCTGCCGCCGCCGACCGCGCTGTCGGGCCGTACACCGGCGCCGTCGCCCTGCGCCAAAGCCTGGGCCAGCGCCTCATCCAAGTTCAAGCGGGTCATCGAGCGCTCCGGCGGCGGCTTCCGGCCGCGTTTCCAAGGCGCAATGAGAGGGTGAAGCGGTAAATCATTCGTAACGAAAACGCCGACCCAGATTGCTTCAGCAGCTTTTCGTTAACCACGATCATTTAGCTTTCGTGAATGACTCGCGGCTAGGTTGGCCCTGCCGTGTAACGAGCGGACGGCCGTTGTGGCCAATCGTTCGGAAAACGGCCGGAGGCGTTGAAATGCCGCTGAAATTATCGCTAAAGCCAGGCGAAAAATTCGTCCTCAATGGCGCTGTCGTCATGAATGGCGACCGCCGGGCGACGTTGGTGCTTCAGAACAAAGCATCAGTCTTGCGGGAAAAAGACATCATGCAGCCGGAGGATGTGAATTCTCCCGCGCGACGGATCTATTTCCCGGTGATGATGATGTATCTCGAAGGCACGCGTGAAACGCCGGCCTATGAGGAGTTCGTGTTGCGGGTGACGGACTTCATGACCGCCATTCGCAATCCTGACGTTTTGAGCGACTGCGTGGCGCTGTCACGCGAAGTCATGTCCGGCGAATTCTATAAGGCGCTGATGCGCTGCCGTAGATTGATCGCTTACGAAGACGAAAGGTTGGGCAATGGCCCTGCAGGCGTATCAGACAACAGCGGCGCGGACGGAATCGCCGCGTGAGCTCGAGTACCGGCTTTTTGGATTTGTCACCGGCGAATTGATGCGAGCCAAGGCCGAGGGCCGGGCTGACCTTTCAAAATTCGCCGAAGCGATTGATCGCAACCGCCGCATGTGGAGCGCTTTCGCCGTGGATTGTTCCGGCGAGGGCAACGAATTGCCGAAGGAATTGCGCGCCAGCATCATGTCGTTGTCGGTCTGGGTGTCGCGCTATTCCAGCGAAGTCATCCAGGACGGTGCAGACATCGATCCGCTGATCGATATCAATAAAGACGTCATGCAAGGCCTGGCGCCGAACGCGGCCGCCGCCTAAAAATCAAAGTTTCTGGGGATGTAAAAACGCGCGCCAACCGGCGCGCGTTTTTGTTGGCGCGAACAAGTCCAAAATCGCGGCGTTATCGTAAATCTGTCTACAGAACAATTCGCCCGATAGGTCAAAACTGCCGTGCGCGGCGGCAAAATTTGCCGGGCGTACTGGGCAGAAATTTCCGCAATCTGCGATTGTTTACGATTCACTCACCATCTAAGCGGCGCGCGCAAAAGGCAATTAAGGCGCGCGAAACCATACCCATTTTGTGGCGCCGCAAATGCTTAAGCCTATCGCCCGGCAAAATGCGGGGCGGAGCAAAATGCTCTTCTATTCCAGAACAGGGAATTGCCTAAATGGCTGCTAGCGTTAATACGAATTCGGGCGCTCTTGTCGCTCTTCAATACCTCAACAAAACCAATGCCGAAATGGAGCAAGTTCAATCCCGCATCAATACGGGCTTGAAAGTTGCGACGGCCAAAGACGACGGCGGCGTGTTCGCTGTTGGACAAAACCTGCGCGCGAAAATCGCGGGCATGGGCGTTGTGAAAAACTCGATCGACCGTGCAGTGTCGACGGTTGACGTCGCTGCGGCGGCTGGTGAAGCGGTGTCTGACCTTCTCGTTCAATTGAAGGAAAAGGCTTTGTCCGCGAAAGACGCGTCTTTGGATTCGGCGTCGCGTACTGCCTACAATGCTGACTTCGTCCGTCTGCGTGACCAGATCACGAAGGTTGTGGCCAACGCCGACTTCAACGGCACGAACATGGTCAGCGGCACGACCGCGATCAGCGCGATTGTGAACGCGGCCGGCACCAACACCATTACGGTTGGCGCGGAAAATATGTCGCTGGGCGGCGCGATCGTGACCTTGGCGGCCACGGCTTCGATCTCCTCGGTGGCTTTGGCTTCGGCTCAGGCGATCCTGATCGACGCTTCGATCACCAACGTTGGCGCGGCTCTGGCCCGTCTTGGCGCTGGTTCGAAGGCTCTGTCGATCTCGAACACCTTCGCCAGCAAGATCAAGGACGCTCTCGAAACCGGTCTCGGCAACTTGGTTGACGCCGACCTGTCTCGTGAAAGTGCGCGTTTGCAATCCCTGCAAGTCAAGCAACAGCTTGGCATTCAGGCTCTGTCGATTGCGAACCAAGCTTCGAGCAACCTGCTCTCGCTGTTCCGCTAATACAGCCCTAAGCGGCGGATGGGAAACCATCCGCCGCGGCGGCGGCTGACTTTTGAAAGAGATCATCGCCATGGAGACCGGAGATACGCTCCCGGTCGCCCCGCTGATCCCAACGGCTCAGAAATTCCAATCGATAGAGGTAAAACCCGCTCCGGAATCCGAGCAAGTAGAGATCATCACAGACACGTTTCATCTGTCGAAGGGGCGCCTGGTCGTCGAACAAGACCCTGAAACCCGCCGCTGGATCTACACAACGGTGGACGTCGAAACAGGAAAAGTACTGTCGCAGTTTCCGGTGCAATCGCTCACCAATCTGCGGCTTTCAAAGGACTTCGGACTCGGCCTCGTCTTCGACGCAAGAGTCTAAAGTCAGCAAAAGTTAAGAAGGATTAAAGGCACGCTCCTTGGGGCGGGCCTCAAACGCGTTTGTGCGCGTAACCAAAAATAAACCAAACGTCCCGCATTAACCATCAATCTAGTATGTGCCTTCTTCTGTACGCGCCAAATAGCGAGTCGGAGGCGGGCTTCGCGGAAAACCGCGAAAGGAGATGTGATGGCTATCAGCGTCCACACCAACACCGCCGCGCAAATTGCGCTGCAGAATTTGAACACCACGAATCGTGAGCTCGAGGATGTTCAGAACCGAGTGTCGACAGGCCTGAAGGTCTCCAGCGCCAAAGATAATGCTTCGATTTACGCCGTGGCGCAGGGGCTCCGAGCGGATATCGGCTCCTTCGGCGCCGTCAAAAACTCCTTGAACCGGGCGCAATCCATCGCCGACGTGGCGTTGGCGGCGGGCTCTTCGGTTTCGGATTTGCTGGTGTCCGCCAAGGAAAAAATTCTTGCGGCCTTGGATCCCAGCATCGATACCGCCTCGCGCACCGCCTACAACAACGATTTCAAGTCCATCCTCAGACAGATCACCAGCGTGCTCAACAATGCCGTGTTCGACGGCGCCAATATCCTGAACGGCTCTTTGGCAGCGGATATCGGCTTTATCGCCGACGCCAACGCCGCGCAGGCTTTGACCTTGCAGCGCGAAACATTGTCACTCGGCGGATCGATCATCACTCTGGCGGCGACCGCGTCCATCGGGACTGTCGCTTTGGCGTCGGCGGCGCGCACGGCGCTCGACACCAGCCTTGACAACGTCAACGCCGCTTTGGGGCGGTTGGGCTCCAAGGCCAAACAGATCGAAAATCACAATATTTTCGTCACCAAATTGATGGACTCGCTGACCACCGGCGTGGGTAATCTCGTCGACGCCGATCTCGCTACGGAAAGCGCGAAATTGCAGGCCTTGCAGGTCAAACAGCAATTGGGCGTACAGGCGATCTCGATCGCCAACCAGGCGCCGCAAACGATTCTGTCGCTGTTCCGGTCGTAACGCTTGGCGCCACAGCGAAGAAAAAGGCGGCTCCCGCAGGGCCGCCTTTTTTATTGTCTCAGCCAAAAAACTGAATGATGCAGCAGGATTAGCGCGCTGAATCAGCGCGGCTGGGTGAAGGATTCCTGCAAGAAGTTCTGCAGGGCGCGCGCATCGAGGCGCTCCGGATTTGTGTTCGACGAATAGCAAAAGCCATCGCTCAGCGCCTTGCCGCCATTGTCCAGATAATGCTGCCGGCGTATGGCATCGGCGGAGGGCAGGATCACATAGCGGTCTTCCAGCTCGATCGTGGCGCGGCCGTCATCCTCGGTGATCATCACTTCGTGCAGCTTTTCGCCGGGACGGATGCCGATAATGTGGTGCGGCAGATGCGGCGCCACCGTCTTGGCTAGATCTACGGTGCGCAAGCTCGTGATCTTCGGGACTAAGATCTAACAGCCTTGCGTCATTTCCATTGAGGAAAACACGAAATTTACGCCCTGGCGCAGCGTGATCAAGAATCGCGTCATACGGTAGTC
>JBEVJO010000377.1:0-4293 GCA_040510175.1 Caulobacterales bacterium | reverse complement strand
TTCTTCGGTGCGGCGCATGCGCGAGCCTTGCGCGAAAAAGACGCCGCACAGAACCAGTCCGGCAAGCCCGGTGCCCGCGAGCAGCATCGTGTAAACGCCAACGGTGCGGCGTTCGTTATAAGCGAGGTCGGCGGCCGGCAGATGCAGCGCGACAGCGAGTTGCTGCGAGGCCAGTGGCGCCGCCGCCACGATATTCCGCTCGCCATCCTTCAAGGACATCATGCGGGCGTTGGCTTGGGTCGCGGTATTGTGCAGGCCGAGATCGGCGTCGAGCGCCTTGGGATCCGCTATGTAAACGCGCCCATGCGCAGCCAATGGCGCCAATATCGGCGCAGGCGCGATCAGCGCAACCGCTATGCGGTTCCGGCTCAGCTTGCGATGCAGCGCGATGACGTCCTGCCGTTTGCCGTTCGGCTCTCTGACGCCGCCGAAGACAGGCGCGCCGTCTTTCGCCGCCGCGAGCGCTCGGACTAAATTCGGATCCAGCACAGGGCCGCCGCTCGCGCTGCGGCCGTTGCTCAGAATAACGCTCTGAATGCCGGTGGCGCGTTCGATAGCGCCGTTCAACGCCGCGTCGGCGGATGCGCCGTTGGCTTCCAATTGCGCCGCCGCGCGTAAGGCGCCGTCGGCGCGCGCAACAACGGTATTGAGAGACGCTGCAGTCTCCTGCGCCGCCGCCGTGGCCCCGGACATGGCGCGGGCGCGCGCCTGGTTCAGTTCGCTATTGGCGCGCAAGACGATGATCGTCATGAAAATTGCGATGTAGACAAGCGTTGCCGCGATGGCGGTCCGCGTAAAGCGGCCGCCCGCGCGCATCCCTTCGCCGGGGCGCTTCTTCTCGCTCCGGCGCGCGCTGGAGCGTTGGACGACGATCTCGCGATCCACGGCAGGCTTTCAAAAGACGAATCGAATCAATGTCAGGTTAACGACCCGTAAACGTTCGGCAACGCCGCAGAGGTGGGTTTCGGCGCATAGCGTACGATCGCCGAAAAACCTTTTAGATTGCGGGACATTGCGCTTGCGATTCGGTGTGGGAATTGGCGTCGCGAAGGGCGTCTCAGCGCTCATTTGGCGCTGTTCGGCGTTAACCATTTGGGCAAAACCAAAAGTGGTCTTTTAGAGGCGCCCCAGCGCTCTGTTCGCAACTTCCAGCGCGTTCTTGGAAAGATTGCCATGATCCGCCAGCCGCTCAAGCGCCGCCGACGCCAAGGCTGCGCGCTTGGGCTCCAGCACGCGCCAGGATTCAAACGCGCCGAGCAAGCGCGCCGACAAAGCCGGATTGAGCTTGTCGATGGCGAGGAGATGCTCCGAATAGAATTCGTACCCGGAGCCGTCGGGCGCATGGAAGGCGCCGACATTGCGCTGTGCAAAACCGGCGAGCAAAGCGCGCGCCCGGTTCGGCGTCTTGATGTCGAATTCGGGGTGCTTGGCGAGTCTGCGGACACGCTCCAGCGCGTCGGGACGCGGCGCGCCGGCTTGCACGGCGAACCATTTGTCGACCACCAGCGGCTCGGATTGCCATTGCGCCAGGAAGCGCGCCAGCGCTTCGTCAAAACCAGTGCCGCGCGTCAGGGACAGCGCCTCCAACGCGGCGCGTTGATCCGTCATGTTGCGCGCGGCTTCATAGGCCTCCATCGCGCGTTTCTCGCCGTCGCCGTCCAACGCCGCATACAATTCCAGGGCGGCGTTTTTTAGCGCGCGGCGTCCGGCGGAAGCCGCGTCCGGCGAGAAAGGCGCGTCGGCGGGCCGGCTCAGCATTTCAAGCGCTGCGCGATGCTGCTGCGCCAGTTTCTCACGAACGCTTCTGCGCGCAGCGACCAAAGCGGTGGGATCCGATGGGCTCATATCGCGCATTAATTCGTCGGCTTCCGGCAGACGCAGCGCTAGCGCGGCAAAAGCGGGATCGTCGGACGCGCGCGTCAGGATGCCGTCAAAAGCGGCGATGAAGTCGTCGATTGGCGGCGCAGGCAGGCTTTCCGCGATCGCTTCGGCCGTTTTCAAAATGCTGGCGCGCGCCAGCCGGTCGCCAGATTCCCAGCGCACAAAAGCGTCGGGATCATGCGCCATCAGCGTCAAGCGCTCGGCGTCGGAAAGTCCGTCCTCCAAAACCACCGGCGCCGAAAAGCCGCGCAGGAGCGACAGGATCACGGGCTGGTGCAGGCCGGTGAAGCGGAGCTTGGTTTCGGCCGCATCCAGAACGAGCGTGCGCTCAAACGGCGCGTCGGCGTTTTCGCCTTCCAGCGCCATCGGCGCGGGCGCGCCTTCGGCCGTCACCAGGCCGGCGCGGATCGGAATGGGCACGGCCTTCTTGGTTTGCTGCCCCGGCGTGGGCGGCGTGGCCTGGGACAAGGTCAGTTCCAACACGCCCGTCTTCAGATCGTGTGCTTTATTGATGGTGATGCGCGGCGCGCCGGCTTGTTCGTACCAGACCTTGAAGCCGCTCAGATCGCGCCCCGAAGCCTCGGCGAAGCAGGTGAGAAAATCTTCAATGGTCGCGGCCGTGCCGTCGCAGCGATCGAAATAAAGCTGAATGCCCTTGTTGAAGCCATCGTCGCCCAACAGCGCTTTCAGCATACGGATCAGCTCGGCGCCTTTTTCGTAAACCGTCGCCGTATAGAAATTGTCGATCTTCACATAGGAATTCGGCCGCACCGGATGGGCGAGGGGGCCGGAATCCTCCGCGAACTGGCGCGCGCGCAAAGCCCGCACATCCTTGATGCGCTGCACGGGGCGGGAGCGCTGGTCGGCGGAGAATTCCTGGTCGCGGAAAACCGTCAGGCCTTCCTTCAGGCACAATTGAAACCAGTCGCGGCAGGTGATGCGGTTGCCTGTCCAATTGTGAAAATATTCGTGCGCGATGACGCTTTCGATGGCGCCGTAATCGGCGTCCGTGGCTGTATTCGGATCAGCCAGAACATAGGCCGAATTGAAGACGTTGAGGCCCTTGTTCTCCATCGCGCCGAAATTGAAATCGCGCACGGCCACGATGTTGAAAATGTCCAGATCGTATTCGCGCTGAAAGACCTCTTCGTCCCAGCGCATGGAGCGCTTCAGGGAATCCATCGCGTAAGCGGCGCGGGCCGCAGAGCCTGGATCGACATAAATCGCCAGCGCAACCTTCCGGCCGGATTGCGTGGTGAACGAATCCTCGAAGGCGTCGAACTTGCCGGCCACCAGCGCGAACAAATAGCAGGGCTTGGGAAAAGGATCGCGCCAGATCGCAAAATGCTTGCCGTCCGGCAGATCGCCGCTGTCGATCAAATTGCCATTGGCCAGCAGCGTTGGATGTTCGGTCTTGTTGGCCTCGATGCGCACGGTGTAACGCGCGAGTACATCGGGCCGATCGAGGAAATAGGTGATCTTGCGAAAGCCTTCCGCTTCGCACTGCGTGCAATAGCGGCCCGAGGACATATAGAGGCCTTCAAGCGCGGTGTTCGACGCCGGGGCGATCTCCGTCTCAATGTCGAGTGTGAATTTGTCCGGCGCGCCGAGCAGCGTCAGAGAAACCGAATCCACTTGATATTGGGAGGCAGACAAAACTTTGCCGTCCAGTGCGATTGAGATCAGCTTCAGGCGTTCGCCGTCCAACCGCAATGCCGCGTCCGCCGCGCCGGTGCGCCGCATCGACAGGCGAGAATGCACGCGCGTGTTTTCCGGTTGGAGGTCGAATGTCAGGTGGACGTCGTCGATCGCAAAGTCGGGCGCTTTGTAATCAGCGAGCCGGATGGGCGCCGGGGTATCAGTGCGCATTGTCTAACCTGAAAGCCGGACGCGCGCGCAAGCGCGGCGTGTCCAATAAATCATCGGGGCAAATCGCCCTATGATTACCTAGCGCATTTTCAATAAAAGTGGACACCGGTTTTATGTCCGAAAATGCGCTGATTTATAAATTAGACCGCATTCTTACGGAAAACCGGTAGCCACTTTTCCTGAATGCGGTCTAGCGCGCGGCGGGCTGACGGCGCAACGCTGGGCTGGTGTAAGTTGTGCTCTTCGGGGTGTCGTCGCGGCCAAAACTAGGCGCGGGCGCCGCCGATTTGGTCTTTGCGCGCAAGATCGGGGCAGGCGTTTCGACCGCCGGCGCGCTCACCCCAGATGCTTCGAGCGCGCCATGACCGAGAGAGGCGGCCTCATTTTCAATGTCCGCCATGATTTTACGCGCGTTCTGGGCTTGCTCCAGCAGCGCATAGGGCAATTCGCCATGCAACTCGTCCGCGATTTCGACCAGCGCTTTGACCACGCTCATGAGGCGCGGCGAGGCGGCGATAATGCGCGCCTGCGCCTCATAACGGT
>JBEVJO010000376.1:0-6527 GCA_040510175.1 Caulobacterales bacterium | reverse complement strand
CTTCGTCGGTGGCGTCGAATGCCATGCCGGCGACCGCGCCGGAGATCGGCAGCGCAACCAAACGCATGGCGCGGCGCTGGCCGTGAATAACGATGTGCCGCAACTCCTCGACCAACTGACCGGTTTCCAGGGCGCGGCGCGCCATGTCGGGAAAGCTTTGATCGATGATCAGGTTCTTGCTGCGTGCGGCTTCCAGTTCCTTGACCTCGACCGCATTCAAATAGCTGGAATTCGCCCATTCAAGGCGGCCGCCGCCCGATTGGCGCCACGCCGGCAGCGGCGCTTTGGCGAGAATTTCCAGGAAGGTTTCCGGCTGCAGCGAAATCGCGTCGCGCATTTCGTCGACGCGCTTTTTGGAGGCAGACTCTTCCAGGCCCTTCACCGTCGCATCGGTCACCCACAACACAGCACGGGCGCCGGCGGTGCGGCCGTCGGCTTCCAGGAAGCGGCCATTTGGCCCCACGATCGACAGCGAAAACGGCGCGCCATCACTGCGCAAATCCAGCAAACGGCGGCGCAAGGTGGTGACGTCGCCATTGGCGTCGCTGGCTTGCAGATCGGCGAGGCCGTCCATGATGCGCGCGGCAGGATCAGGCGTGTTTGAATTGTCGGAAAACCGGAACAGCGAGGCGAGCGCCACCGGGCTGCCGTAGAGCTTGGGCGCGCCCCAGCCATCGGAGCCCGCGCCGATGTCTTCTTCCCAGATCAGAATGACGCCGGGATGCGACGAGAAAATAGAATCCGCGCGGGCCAGTTGGGCTTCAAGCTCGGCGGCGCGCACACGCCATTTCCGCGCGGCGCCGCGTTCGCCATGGGTGACGCGCATCGCCCAAAGCAGGGACGCCAAGCCGAAGCTTGCAGCCCCGCCGGCGACAATCATCAGCGCCTGAGAAGAGATCGAATCCATAATGCAGCCCAGCGACGCGACCCGAATCACCTGAGTCGGAACCACCTAGGTGTAAACGGCCCGAGTCCACCAGCGCTAGAGGCGAGCGCAGCGTTTCAACACTATAAGTAGCTTAACTTTTGCGTTCAGCGCCGGCGAACCATCGCAGCGAATATGGATTTTGCGTTCATCAAGAGGCGCCGCGTAACGTGCTGTGGAATTCGCGTTGGCGCATGGGGGTTATTCCGCATCCGCAATGATGGCCGATGCGCCGAACGCAGATTGGTGCGCCTGCGAAAACAAATTGTCGCGGGTTCGAATCAGGGCACTTTCCCTACAACCGAATGCTTCGAATGGGGACTTGTCATGTCACTCCGATTGAGCTTGTTCGCGTCGCTTTCTGTACTCGTAGCGTTTTCACTTCCTGGCGCGGTCGCCGCCAAGGACAAGACCGTCATCGCGGGCACCGCCTCCGTCAGCGATGGCGACACGCTTAAGTTTGACGGCTTTCGCGTCGGTCTCTGGGGCATTGATGCGCCGGAGCGCGGTCAGACCTGCGGAAAAACCGACGCCGGCGCTTTGGCTGAAAATGCCTTGCGCACGTTGGCGAACGGCAAACGGACAGTGTGCGAGGTCCGCGACTACGATTCCAAGACCAAACGGCCGATCGCGACCTGCACCGTCGACGGCGAGGACCTTGCGGCCAGCCTGGTTGAGCAGGGCTGGGCCTATCCGCGCAACAGCCAGAACGCCTATGGCGTCGAGCAAAGCCGGGCCAAGGCGTCGATGAAGGGCGTGAATATCCTGTCCTGTGACTCGCCCTCGAAATGGCGGCGCGACACCGAACGGGCCGAGCTCAAGAAAAAGAAGAAGGCGGACGAAAAACGGAAGAAGCTCGCCTCGCGCGAATAATTCCGGCTGCGGCGGCCTTTTAAGGCTCGCTAGGCTGCATTGACTTGCTTTGCGTTGCTGCTAAGACAGTTGCGAATAGTTCGCAATATTAGATTGCGAACAGCTGGGCTTAGCGCAACGCATGTCGTCCTTCGCCGTCAAACCGCGGGAAATTCTTTCGCGCATCGCCGCCGGCGTGTTTGGCGGTTATGCCTTCATGTGGGGCTTTGCGATGCTCTGCGTCGCAGTCGGCGTCTTCGCTGGCGTCGACTATGACGAAGCCCTGACCTTCGCCTATTTGCTCGCCTTCCTGGTCTATCTCACCGCGTTTTGCTGGGCCTTCGCGGAGGCCAGCCTGACGCGCGTCTGGATTGTTCTCGCGGGCGGCGGCGCGCTGATGACCGGCGCTGCCTGGCTGATCGCCGGCAATCTTCACTAACTGTCGCGGGGTCGTAGGTGTTTCAGAACTTCCGCCATTCGATGACCTGGCTGCACACCTGGTTCGGTCTCGTGCTCGGTTATGTGCTGATGGTGGCGTTTTTCTTCGGCAGCCTATCCGTGTTCGATCGCGAGATTGACCGCTGGGCGATCCCGGAGACGCGTTTTGCCCCGCAGGTGATGCCGTCGTTCGACAAGGTGCTGACGCCGATCTTCGAAAAAATGGCGCCGGAGGAAGAAGAACTGGCGGCGGCGCGCCAGCGCGTCGGCGGCCCTCTGCCGGACGTGATGCCACTGATGACCTGGTCAGCCTACACGACGCACCGCGATCCGGTGTTGGATATGTATGCCGAATACGCGATCACCAATAATCCCAAAGATCCGTTCGATCATGTGCATGGCCATGTCACGATCGATCCGCGCAACGGGAAATTGCTGCCGCACGATCAATTGAAGATCGGCAGCGAGTTCTTCTATCCGCTGCATTTCAGCCTGCACCTGGAGTGGATGAATATCGGCTATTGGATCGTCGGTTTTGCGGCGCTGGTGATGCTGGCGGCGCTGGTCAGCGGCATCGTCATGCACCGCAAGATTTTCCGTGAGATGTTTACCTTCCGGCCCAAGAAGCAATTGCGGCGCAGCGTCTTGGATCTGCACAATCTGACCGGCGTCGTGGCGCTGCCGTTTCATTTCTTTTTTGCGCTGTCCGGCCTGACGATTTTCGCCAGCATCTATTTGCCGCTGTCTGAAACCATGATGCGGCCGCTGGCGGAGCGGCACGCCATTGAGGAAGCGGAAAAGTCGGGACTGGCCTTTGCGCCGTCCGGCGTGACGGCGCCATTGGCTTCGGTCGATGCAATGGTCATTGAAGCAAAGCGCCGCTGGGCCGATCGCGGCATGGCCGGCGAGGTGGGTTTCCTGATGGTTAGCCATGTCGGCGACGCAAATTCCTTTGTCAGCATTTATCGCGCCGGCAGCGATCGCGTGAGCCGCGTCGGCCAGGGCGTGCACTTTTCCGGTGTGACAGGAAAAGTGATCCGGGAAGAGCCTGCTCCGTCGGCGGTTTCATCCGTGAATGATTTTCTCACCGGTCTGCATTTGCAGCACTTCAAGCATTGGCTGTTGCGCTGGTTTTATGTGCTGGGCGGTTTGATGGGCGCCGTCTGCATCGCCACCGGCTTCATCTTCTTCGTCGAGAAACGCAAACAGCGGCATGGCGTCGAAGGCGCAAAGCAAGCGCGCTGGGCGGACGCCATGGCTGTCACGACGGTGACGGGCATGCTCATCGCGACGGCGTCGATCCTGGTCGCCAACCGGGTTTTACCGGCGGAGCTCGCGCACAAGGGCGAGTGGGAAAAGGCGGTGTTCTGGCTGAGCTGGCTGGCGGCGTTGGGGCACGCGGCGTGGCGTGGCGGCGCCGTCGCGCAGGGGCGCATTTCGCCGGCCTGGCGCGAGCAATGCTGGACAGTCGCCATTCTTGCGTCGGCGGCCGTGGTGTTGAATTGGGTGACAACCGGCGACCATTTACTCAAAACAATAAGTACGGGCTTCTGGCCGGTCGCCGGATTCGATCTTGCTCTGCTCGGCGCCGCCGGCTTGGCGGCGTTCGCGGCGCGCGCATTGCGCCGTCGCGAGCGCGCCGCAATGCCGTCGCAACCGGCGTTCAAAATTTTGGCGGAATCGCCCAATGCATGAAACCGTAACGACCGCCGCGGCGCTTTTGTCGAGCCTGTTCGGCATGGCTTGGCTTGCGCTGGCGATGCGCGTGCACTGGGCTCAGGTGCGGGACGCCGAGCCGCTGACGGCCAGCGCCGCGCTCACATTGCGCATCATGGGCGGCTTGGCGCTGGCGCTCTCCTGGGTGCTCTGTCTGCAGGCGAGCCACGCCACCATGGCGGCGCTGGTTTGGATCATGTCGCTGGCGGGCGCTGCGCTCGCTGTTGCGCAAATCCTGGCGTGGCGTCCGCGTCTATTGGCGCCCGCAATTGTTTGGCTGCGGCCAACGGCGCCAGCGCAAAAACAATAAACGGGACGCGACCTCTGCCGCGCCCCGTTTATCTGCCGTCCCATGCGAGGTCGGGGCGGCTACTCAGTTGCCAGCAGTTAATTGATGATCGGAGGTGTGCGCGCGTCTCGCCATTGCGCCAAGCGCAGTTCCTGGCCGACGCACCGCGCCATCGGAATTGCGCGCGCGAGCGCCTGTTCCGTGATAAGTGAACGCAGGCAGGCATTAATCTGAGCTGAGTCCTCGGCCATGATCGCCGTAAGCAGCATCGCTTCGTCATCCGCCACGACGCCGCAGCAGGGGCAGCCCACGGTGATCGGGCGTGCAGCGTGCGCAAAGGTCCACGAATAGAAATTGTGCACGGGCCAGAGGGCGCCCGACACGCCAAAGCGCGAGAAGAGACTGCGCAACGTCATCATGGGACAACGATCGGACCGGACGTCCTTGGCCCAGAGGCGCAGCGACATATGGCCGATCCGCGCGGGCAAATCGAGCTGTGGCGGATAGCGGTCTAGATATTCGTACACGGCGTTTCTGCTCCTAAGCGTCGATGCCGATGCGGTCTTCGCCGCTTTGGGCCATGCAACAGGGGCGTTTGGCGTCGCGTGCGTAACGCTTTCGTGTGGTCAGCATGATGGCCGGAACCCCGATTTCACAGTTGCGAGTTAATCGCAAGAAGTGACCGTAAGTTATTTAAGAATGAGACGCAAGAGCATATTGAGCATATCTTTTGAGCCTATAACGCGTTGCAATTCCTTTCCGACGTGTTTCGGGAGGAATTGGGGTAGCGTAAGGCAATTGCGAGGCACTTCGTCGACTCTTAGCGCCGCTATTGGCCCGAAGCGGCCCTTGCCTCAAGTCGCTCCTTCGGTAGTGGCGGCGCATGGACGATGCGCGCCGCCACTAAACTTCAAGTGGATGGGCGAAGCGAGCTGAACCCGGCGCGCATCTCTTGCGACAAGAGTTTCGGCTGCTCCCAAGCCGCGAAGTGGCCGCCCTTGTCGAGCTTGTTGTAATGGATGAGCTTAGGATACGCCCGTTCGGCCCAGCTCCGCGGAACCTGATAGAGTTCATCCGGGAAGGCGCTCACGGCAATAGGAATCTTGACGCCCATCGGCGCGAAAAACGGAAGCTTGTTTTCCCAATAGAGACGAGCGCTGGAAACCGCCGTGTTGGTCAGCCAGGTAAGCGAGACGTTGTCGAGAACGTCGTCCCGCGTCAGACCCTCGGACTTTCCGTCGAAGGCGCGCGCGATAAGTTCGTAACTCTTCGAGTCGTGGTCGAGGAAATAGGCCGCGAGCCCCACAGGTGAATCCGCGATCGCGTACATCGTCTGCGGGCGCACGCCCAATTGCTGGCCGTAGGCCAGGTGGGTAAAGAAGAAGTCGAGCCGTTCGAATGCGTTCTTTTCGTCCGCCGAGAGGCCGGGCGGCGGAGTGTGACTGGGGAGCGCCTGCGCAATCTCGGCCGGCACCGCAGATGGCATGTTGGTGTGGATGCCGATCAATTCCGGCGGCGCCTGCACGCCCATCAGTTCCGTGACGACCGCGCCCCAATCGCCGCCTTGAGCGACGAACCGCGTATAGCCGAGGCGCTTCATCAGTACGGTCCAAGCCCGCGCAATGTGGGCGGGGTCCCAGCCTGTCGTGGTCGGCTTGCCGGAGAAGCCGTACCCCGGCATCGACGGAATCACGACGTGGAACGCGTCCGCCGCGCTGCCGCCATGCGCCGTGGGATTGGTCAGCGGCTCAATGATTTTCAACTGCTCGATAATCGAGCCGGGCCAGCCATGCGTGACGATGACCGGCAGCGCATTTTCGTGCTTCGAGCGAACGTGGATGAAATGGATGTCCAGCCCGTCGATCTCAGTGATGAAATTCGGGTAGGCGTTCAAACGCGCCTCGCACTTGCGCCAATCGTACTCCGTCGCCCAATAGCGCGCGAGTTTTTGAACCGTCGCGAGCTGGACGCCTTGTGATGCATCCGCGACCGTTTCTTGTTCCGGAAACTGTGTCGCCGCGACGCGCCGGCGGAGATCGTCGAGCGCTTCTTGCGGAATGTTCACGCGGAATGGGCGAATCTCTGACTTCTGCTTGGTCATGATGTGCTCCTGATCTGCGTCGGCGCGTCAGGGAGCAGCGCGCCGATCCATCCAAAGATGCACGGTGTGCGGAGGCGATCCGTTGGACAACGGCTTCGCCGTCCGGCCATCGTGGAATTTACGCCTGAGTACATGCATTGGGGAGCGTCGCCAGTGCGCGGTGTTCTGAACACCCGCGGCGGACCCGCGCGATCCATAGCACCGCG
>JBEVJO010000375.1:0-4630 GCA_040510175.1 Caulobacterales bacterium | reverse complement strand
TCCGATGGTGGCGCCCAACTATGCGCGCGTGCGCTCCAACCTCGCCAAGAATATGGGCCTGGGTCAGTCTCGTAAGGACGGTTGATCCGCCGCGCGGTCTTAGCGTGGTTTAAGCCGCCCAATAGATCGCCCGCGGCATTCTCATTTGTCCTGAACATCTCGCATCGCGTCAAATCTATCCTCGCGCAAATGCCTCTTGATGCAGGATTTAATTCCTATTAATAGAAATATTGTCCGCGTGGGGACGCTGCGGGCGTTTAATCACGACTTCGACACGGCGTGCAGAAGCGCGCCGGCAACGGAGCAAGTGCATGAGCAAACATGATCGCCGGGCGCTGGATGACGCGCGGGCGCGCCTGGCGAGCGGGTTCGCCGCCTTTTCCTTCGGCGTGGAAGAGGAGGATTTACTGCAGCCGACGCGCGGCAGCGCCGATACGGCGTTCGTCCGGCAGGCGGCGATGTATCTGGCGCACGTCTCGTTCGAAATGAGTCTCGCGCGCGTTGCGTCGGCGTTCGAGCGCGATCGGTCGACCGTCGCGCACGCGTGCCGTCTGATCGAAGACAGACGCGATGAGCCGGATTTTGACGCGCACATCGGCGCATTGGAAGAGGCGCTGCGGCTGGCGCCGCCGCCGCGTTGCGGGCGCCGGTAAATGCAACGTCAGCTAATCACCAAGACGGCGCGCGCGGCTTTGCAACGCCTGAGCCGGCCAGGCGCCGTGTTGCGCGCTCATCCGCGCGGCGGCTTTTGCGTTGCGACCGGCGGCGACGCCCGCAGGCGTCCGAGCGCGCGCGTCAGTGCACCCGAAATGCGGGCAATGGCGTCGGAAGGTTTGATCGAAGCAGACAAAACCGGCGCACAATGTTGGCGCATCGCCGAAGCCGGGCGCGCTTATTTGCAGCGCCAGGAAAGCGCGTCGAAGGCTTTGACGGACGCCGCTTTGCCGTCTGACTTCACCCCACAATCGCCTGCGTTGCGCCGCTTACGCGCTTTGTCCAACGCTGCGGGCGGCGCGTGGTTCAGCGCTGCCGAGTTGCGCGCCGGGGAGCGCTTTGAGCGCGATCATCGGCTGTCTTTGCTGGGCGCGCGCGTGATGGCGGATTGGTCGGCGCCGCCCATGGATCGTGGCCGAAGGCAGGCGTCTGGCGCCGGCGGCGGTCCGGATTGCGCCATCGAGGCGCGGACGCGGCTCGCCGCGATCCGGCAGGCGTTTGGGGCGAACTATCTTGCTCTGTTGGCGGATATATTCGGCGACGAACTGGGATTGGAGGAAATTGAGCGCCGTCGCGCCTGGCCGCCGCGTTCTGGAAAAGTGGTGCTGAAAATGGCCCTGTCGATGCTCGCAGATTTTTATCCGAAAGCGGGATCAGACGTGCGCGCCGCCTAAAGCGGCCTCGGCTTCACGCCGGATGCGGGCGACCATCGAATTCAAGCCGTTGGAGCGCTGCGGGGACAAAGCCTCGCCCAGCCCAAGACGTTTCATTGCATCCTTGATATCGAAAGCGAGAATGTCCGCAGGCGCCGCGTCGTTATACAGGCGCAGCAGGATGGCGATGAGGCCTCCGACCAGCAAGGCGTCGGAATCGCCGCGAAACCGCAGCAGTGTTTGGTCTTCCGGCGCGCGTTCGCTCACCAGCCAGACCTGACTGGCGCAGCCGCGTACCTTGTTAGCGTCATTGTGCTCGGCCTCGCTCAGCGGCGCCAGGTCGCGGGCAAGCTCGACCACATAACGAAAACGCTCCTCCCAGTCGGGGAGGAGCGCAAATTCGTCTTCCAGTTCGGCGAGGGCCGAGGAGAGGTTGTTTGCGCTCATCACGCTGCTGACATGGCGGCAACAACGCTCCGAGGCAAGTCTTGCAGCTCTATTGGAGTGGCGCTTTCATGCAGGCGCCGACGTCCTTCAGCGCGTGACGGCCCAGGCAGAAGGCGTGCTCATATTTGAACCGGCTCGCCGCGACGCACTGATTAAGCTGAAGCTTGGCCCATTCCAGGCAGTCCTTGGTTTTGGGGTCCGCCATCACGTCTTCTTGCTCGTCGCTATATTTGTCGCCAGTGCCCAGGCTCTGATAGGCGGCGAGGGTGACCATGCGATCGATGGTCTCTTTGCCGGCGGCTTTGTAGCGCAAGCCGCCCGTAACGCCGCTTGACGCCGCGTAAGCGGGCGACGGCCCGATCTTCAGCGCTTGGGAAATCTGTTGCAGCAGGCCGGAGGAATCATCCGGCTTGCTGCCGCTTGCCGCAGGGCTCTTCATCGCCGCGAGAAAGGCTTTCGAAGTTGGGCGGCCATTGGCGGACGCGGCCTTCAATTCCGCCACCCGGACCGAGCCCTTTGGCGCCTTGTCGTTTTTCATCGGCAGTTTTTGCATGGCGTAAGCCTTTTGCTCGAACATTTCGCCGACCGTGATCGCCTTGGCGCCCTCACGCTGGGATGTCGCGAGCGCGACCTGAATCGCGTCGCCTGCGCCCGGCAGACGGGACGCGTAATTCACGTCTTTTTTCAATCCGCTATAGAGGCGCTTGTCGCCATACGAATTGCGAATTTTGTTGAGGGACTTGTTGAAGCCTTCGGATTGCGCCGCATTCAGCGCGCCGAAGGAGATAAAGCCCTTGGAAAGCGTGCTGGGCGAGTGGCCCGCCATCCGAGTCAAAGCGGCATCCAATTGCTTGCCGGTTTTGATCTTGGAGTTCTCCAACTCAGCTACATCCTCTTGGAAAGTAGCGTAAGAACCTGCAGCCTTAACAATGGGCTCTTCCGCTAAAGCTGGTGCTGCACAGAGAAATAAACACGCAGACGCCACTTTGCCGAAAGATGTCCAGAAAGGACGCATGGTTTCGTCTCCCGCTTCGCCGCCCCCGCTCGGAACAGCGGGGGGGAACATACTCACTTACGCGCGACACGCTAGAGCGGCGCGCACATAGCGGAGCGCCAGGGGTCTGACAGCATGATTCGGGGCAAGTTTCAGTGGGATTCATGTTCAAAGGCTTAAAGGCAGATGAAGGCGCAGCCCTTGAGTGAGCAAGGCAAATCATTGTTAGCGCTGAAAAATCTCCTAGGGAGTGACCCTTATGAGGTGCGCTTCGCTATGTCACAGGCCGCCTGGTTGATTTTGATCCTGGTGGCTGCGGCCGTCGCCGCCTTGGTGGATAGCGATGCGCTTTATCTCGCGGGATCGGGCGCGGCCTTCGCTGCTTTGCCCGCGATTTTGGGCCTGGCGGTCACGCCCGCGATCCGGAAGGAATGGGCCGCCGCCTTGACCTGCGCCGCCTGGATGGCGCTAGCCGCAGCGATTGCGGCGTCCACAGGCGGGGCGCAATCGCCCTTCATTCTGTTGTTCATGGCGCCGATTGGCTTGGCGCGTCTTCTGGGACGGCGCGATCTGGCCAAGGAGACTGCCTTGATGGCCGGGCTGGTTTTTATCGGCTGCCTGATCGCGGCCGCCTACGGCTATATCGATCCACCAAGCTCTGATTTTTCGTTCGCCGCTGCTCTGGGCGCGTTGGTCTCGCTGGCCTACGGCGCGGGGCTGATGCTGGCGCGCCAGGTGAGTGTGGTGGAAGGTCCAATCGCCTCGGATCTCGATCCGCCTGCCGTGGCGCCGCGCTATCTGGCCGAATTGGCGCACGAACTGAAAACGCCGCTGAACGCGATTATCGGGTTCGCCGACGTGATGCGGCAAAGCGTGTTCGGCAAGCTGCCGGACAAGTACGCCGAATATGTCGAGACCATCCATCAGAGCGGGCGGCATATGCTGGAAGTCATCACCAATATGCTCGACATGTCACGCATTCGCGCCGGCGGTTATTCCTTGAACCCTGAAATTCTCGACGCCCGCGTGGTGGTCACAGAAACCGTGCAGATGATGCGCGAAGCGGCGCGCGAGGTCGGCGTATCGATTGTCGCGCCGGGATTGCCGGAGCCCTTGCGCGTGCGCGCCGACAAAACCGCGCTCAAACAGATCCTCACCAATCTGATCGTCAACGGCCTGAAATACACGCCGCCTGGCGGCTCGGTCACGGTGCGGGCGGAAGAAAACGGCGCGCTGCAATTGGTGGTGTCAGATACCGGCGTTGGCATTCCGCAAGAGGCGCTGGAGCGGGTGATGCGGCCCTTCGAACAAGGACCCTCAGCCAAGATAGGCGCGGGGCTTGGTCTGGCGGTTGTGCGTGGGCTGGCCGAACTGCATGGCGGCCGCGTCGAAATCGACAGCCCCCCAGGCTCCGGCGCGATTGTGACGGTGACCCTGCCGGTTCTGGTGAAGACCGCAGCCTAGATTTACGAGGCGCGGGCGCTCACGAATGCGTTGGCGGCCGGCAGATCGCCTGCTTCAATCAAATACGTCTTGTTCAGCTGCGGGTTGCTGTATTCCAGCACCACATAAGCGGCCTCGCGCGGATCAAGCGCTGCGAGCGCGTCGAGCGCCGCTTTCGGGAAGCAGAACACGCGTCCGGTCGCCGGATGATATTTGGTCGCGCGCACCGGCGCCACGCGATTGCTGGCGTAAAACGAGCGCGTTGCGCCGGAAGGCGGCAGGCCGGCGGCGAGCCCGCTTTTGGCGCCCGGATGCAAATTATCGCCAAGAAAGTCCGGCGCCCGCGTTGGGTCGCGCAACACCAACCGCGCCGAAGACG
>JBEVJO010000374.1:0-10549 GCA_040510175.1 Caulobacterales bacterium | reverse complement strand
CGAGGCAGATCGCATCGGCGAAGAAGGCAAGGGCTTCCATTATCTCCTGCCCAGCTTGAACCCTGAGCGCATCCTGGTCGGCATCGAAGCGATTGGTTTGGGCCGCGGCGCGCTGGCGCGGGCGGCGGGCTATGCGCGTGAGCGTAAGGTGTTCGGCAAGATCATCGGTTCGAACCAAGGTATCCAGCATCCGCTGGCCGAAAACTGGACCTATCTGGAATCGGCGTTCTGGATGGGCATGCGCGCGGCGTATCTTTATGACGCGGGTCTGCCATGCGGCGCCGAAGCCAACGCCGTGAAATTCCTTGGCGGACGCGCGGCGTTTGACGCCTGCACCCGCGCTGTCATGACCCATGGCGGCATGGGCTATTCGACGGAATACCAGGTCGAGCGTCTGTTCCGGGAATCTATCCTGTTGCGCATCGCGCCGATCACGGAGCAATTGATCCTGAGCTTCATCGGTGAGAGGGTCCTGGACCTTCCGAAATCTTATTGATCCTGCACTTTATTAGGGACGAGTCGGTCACATGCCCGAATTTGGAATTACCGCCTACGGCGCGTACGTGCCGCGCCTGCGTATTGATCGGAAGATCATCGCCGAAGCTCATAAATGGATGGCGCCTTCGCTAAAGGGTTTAGCGAAAGGCAGCCGCGCCTTTCCGTCGTGGGATGAAGATTCCATCACCATGGCGGTGGAAGCGTCGCGCGATGCTTTGGTCGGCCAGGGTATCAGCCAATTGAAGGGGCTTCACCTAGCGTCCACCACCGCGCCGTATTCCGATCTGCAGGCATCGGCGATTGTGGCGGGCGCGTTGCGCGCGCCATCGCAACTGAACAGCAGCGACAGCGGCAATTCGCAACGGGCAGGCACCTCGGCGCTGTTGCAAACGCTGAAGGCGGGCGACGCGGCTTTGATAGTTGCGTCGGACGCGCCGGTAGCAAAAGCCGCGAGCACGCAGGAAATGACCTACGGCGCCGGCGCCGCGGCGTTCACTGTTGGCTCAGGTAACGTCATCGCAAAGTTGCTGGGTTCGGGCAGCGTCACCGATGTGTTCGTCGACCACTTCCGCGCCGCTGACCAGGACTATGATTATTTCTGGGAAGAGCGCTGGGTGCGCGACGAAGGCTACGCCAAGATCGCACCCGCGGCGATCAAGGCCGCTTTGGCTGACGCAAAACTCAGCATTGCCGACATCAATCACTTCGTGATGCCGTCTCTGTTACGCGCCGCCGCCGACGCGGTCGCCAAGAAGGTAAAGTTTGAAGGCGTAGTCGCGCCAGGTCTGGATGAGAATGTCGGCTATGCCGGCGCCGCGCATGCGCTCTTGATGCTCGCCAATACCCTGGAATCGGCCAAGCCGGGCGAGCGCATTTTGCTGGTCGGCTTCGGGCAGGGCGCCGATGCGCTGGTGCTTGAAGTCACCCCCGCGATTTCGGCTTTGCCGAAGCGGCGCGGCGTCTCTGGCTGTGTCGCGGACGCAGTGGCGACGGACAGCTATCTACGCATGCTGTCGTTCTATAATGGTATCGACCTTGAGTGGGGTATGCGGTCGGAGAAGAACGCCAAGACGCAGCTCACCGAACAATATCGCTCGTCAGAACAATTGGAGGGCTTTGTCGCTGGTGAATGCTCCGCTTGCGGCACGGTACAATTCCCGCAGCTGCCGAAGTGCGTGAAGTGCACGGCGCCACGCAGCCAATTTAAGCCGCGCCCATTGGTCGATGAGAAGGCGGAGGTCCTTACCTCGACGGCGGACTGGCTGTCTTATTATCCCGCGCCGCCGATGTATGTCGGCTTCGTGCAATTCGACAATGGCGCCCGCCTCATCATGGAAATGGTGGACGTGGGACCTGCCGGCGTGGACCGCGGCGCGCCTCTGCGCATGGTTTATCGGATCAAGGAAAAAGACCGCGTACGCGGCTACAATCGCTACTTCTGGAAAACGACGCCGGTCACGGCAGGGTAAGGACGAAACATGGCTAGCGGCATCAAAGACAAGGTCGCAATTCTGGGTATGGGCTGCTCGCGGTTTGGCGAGCGCTGGGACGCCGGTGGTCCCGAGCTGATGGCTGAATCATTCGATGAAGCCTTGGCTGACGCCGGCATCGAACGCTCGCAAATCGAAGCGGCGTGGCTCGGCTCGTGCTTTGACTCGGTAAATATTGGCAATTCGGCGATCCCCGCATCAACGGCGCTGCGGCTCGACGGCATCCCGTTCAGCCGCATGGAAAATATGTGCGCCACCGGCACTGAAGCGCTGCGCGGCGCCGCTTATGCGGTTGCGGCGGGCGCGGTCGACATCGCTGTGGCGATCGGCGTCGAAAAGCTGAAGGACACGGGCTATGGCGGTCTGCCGCCCCCGTTCAAGGGCACCTTCAACGACATGTGGATGCCGGGCTTTTCCGCGCCTGCCGGTTTCGCGCAATTGGCCGACGGCTATCGCGCCAAATACGGCACTTCGCGCGAAGACCTGAAAAAGGCGATCGCGCACGTGTCCTGGAAGAGCCATCAGAACGGCGTGCACAGCCCAAAGGCGCACTTCCGCAAAGCGGTGCCGATGGAAACCATCATGAATGCGCCGATGATCTCCGACCCGCTCGGCCTGTTCGATTGCTCCGGCGTATCCGACGGTTCGGCCTGCGCTATCGTGACCACGCCGGAAATCGCCAAGGCGCTCGGCAAGAAAGACATCGTCACCATTAAGGCGCTGCAACTATCGATCAGCTCCGGCAAGGAGACGACGATGAGCGATTGGGACGGCTCCTATGTGCAGAACACGCGCAATGCCGCCAAGCGCGCTTACGCGGAGGCGGGCATTTCCAAGCCGCGCGATCAGGTCAATCTCACCGAAGTGCATGATTGCTTCTCGATCACTGAACTGGTGACCATGGAGGATCTGTTCTTGTCTGATGACGGCAGCGCGGTGACCGACGTGCTGGATGGCGTGTTCGACCGCGACGGCGCGATGCCGTGCCAGATCGATGGCGGCTTGAAGTGCTTTGGCCACCCCATCGGCGCGTCCGGCTTGCGCATGGCCTATGAAATCTATTCGCAGCTTCTGGGCCGTGCGGGCGAACGTCAATTGAAGTCGCCGTCGATTGGCCTGACGCACAATCTGGGCGGCGTGCCGTATCAAGGCATCGCAGCGATCTCGATCCTGGGGCTGAAATAATGGCTGGCGTCTGGTTTGATGAATTGACGGTCGGGCAAAAGTTCGAGCATCCGATCCGCCGCACCGTGACCGAGACGGACAATGTCCTGTTTACGGCCATGACGCACAATCCGGCGCTGCTTCACCTCGACGAGGAATATATGAAGGGCACCGAATACGGCCAGCGTCTGGTCAATTCGGCTTTCACGCTCGGGCTGATGGTGGGGATTTCGGTCGGTGACACCACGCTGGGCACTGCGGTGGCCAATCTAGGCTGGGATGAAGTGCGCTTTCCGAAGCCGGTCTTTCATGGCGACACCATCCATGTCGTCACCGAAGTCATCGAGTTGCGCGAAAGCAAGTCGCGTCCGGAGCAGGGCATCGTGACGTTCCTGCACCAGGCCTACAATCAGCGGAACGAATTGGTGGCCTCGTGCAAACGCTCGGGGCTGCAGCGCAAGAAGCCGAAGGAATAGGTCTTGGCCAATATTCGTTCCTTCCTGTTCATTCCGGCTGATAGCGAAAAGAAGCTCGGCAAAGCAGATGGCGCCGGCGCCGACGCGCTGATCTTCGATCTCGAAGACGCCGTTAGCCTGCAAAACAAGCCCAAGGCCCGCGAATTGCTGGCGGCGCATCTCGCCGAACGGCCGCGCGGCAAGCGCACCTCGCAATTATGGGTGCGGGTCAACCCGCTCGATACGGGATTGACGCTTGAAGACATGAAAGCGGTCATCCGTTACGCACCAGACGGCATCATGCTGCCCAAGTGCAATGGCCCGCAGGATGTGGTGCAGGCATCGCATTATCTGGACGCTTTCGAGGCGCAAGGTGGTGTCGAGCCGGGCTCGATCAAGATCATGCCGGTCGCGACGGAAACCGCGATTTCGCCATTCACGCTGGGCGATTACGCCAAAGCGAATCTCACGCGATTGGACGCGCTGACCTGGGGCGCCGAAGATCTCTCCTCGGCCATCGGCGCCAGCAGCAATCTCGATGAGACCGGCCAATGGGCGCTGACTTATCGCCTGGTGCGGTCGCTCTGCCTCTTGGGCGCGCACGCAGCCGGTGTGCAGGCGGTCGATACGCTCTATGTGGATTTCAAAAACGATGCCGGATTGCGGGCTTCGTCGCGCGCTTCGCGGGCCGAAGGCTTTACCGGCCGCATCGCCATCCATCCCGCGCAGGTCGCGGGCATCAATGATAGCTACATGCCGTCGTCAGAAGAAATCGACCATGCGCATCGCGTCATTGGCGCCTTTGACGCCAATCCGGGCGCCGGCACTGTCGGCCTGGACGGCAAGATGCTCGACATTCCGCATTTGAAACAGGCGCAAAAAGTGCTGGCGCAAGCCGCTGCTTATGGCGTGAAGGTCTGATTATGAAACGCGATCTTTTTTCCTCAGAGCACGAGCAATTCCGCGACACGGTCCGCGCCTTCGTCGCCGAAGAACTCGTGCCAAACCATTCGAAGTGGGAAGACGATCAGATCGTCCCGCGCGAGGCTTGGCTGAAGGCGGGCGCCGCAGGGCTGCTCTGTCCGGATACACCTGAGGAATACGGCGGATTCGGCGCTGACTGGCTCTACAATGTCGTGGTCATCGAAGAACTGGCGAAGGCCGGGATGACCGGGCCGGGCTTCATGGTGCATTCCGAAATGGTCGCACCTTATGTACGCACTTGGGGCTCCGAAGAGATCAAGCACAAATGGTTGCCGAAAATGGTGACGGGCGAAGCCATCGGCGCCGTCGCGATGACCGAGCCCAGCGCCGGCAGCGATCTGAAGGAATTGCGCACCCGCGCCATCCGCGACGGCGACGATTATGTCGTCAATGGTCAGAAGACCTATATCTCGAACGGCCAGAATTGCGATTTCATCCTGCTGGCCTGCAAGACCGATCCCAAAGCCGGCGCCAAGGGCGTCAGCATCATCTTCACTGAGTCCGATCGGCCGGGTTTCGCACGCGGCAAGAACCTGAAGAAGATTGGCCTGAAAGCGCAAGATACCTCCGAACTGTTCTTCTCGGATCTGCGCGTGCCCGTAGCCAACATCCTCGGCAAGGAAGGCGAAGGCTTTAAGATGCTGATGACGAAGCTTTCGCAGGAACGCCTGACGCAAGCCGTGCGCAGCATCTGCGTCTGCGAAGCCGCGATCCAATGGACAGTCGATTACACCAGCGAGCGCAAAGCCTTTGGCCACACGATCGGCGACTTCCAGAACACTCAATTTGTGCTAGCGCAATTGTCAGCTGAAACGACGGCGCTGCGCGTGTTCACTGATTGGTGCATTGCGAAGCACCTTAAAGGCGAATTGACGCCCATTGAGGCCGCGAAAGTGAAGCTGACGGTGACCGACCTTCACAATAAGGTCGTCAATGAATGCCTGCAATTCTTTGGCGGATATGGCTATATGCATGAATATCCGATCGCCAGAGCCTATATCGACGCGCGTATTACGCGCATTGCGGGCGGGGCGTCCGAAGTGATGAAACAAATTATCGGTCGTGATCTGTTTTCACGCACCAAAGGCTGACAATCCGGGAGGAATGGATGTCCAACTACCCTAGGCCGACAGCGCAAACGCTGTTGGAGATTTACAAGAAGGCGACGCTCATCAAGCAAAACGATGAGCGAATCATCAAGCAGATGATGGCCGGCAAACTCGTCATGCCGTATTATTCGGCGCGCGGTCAGGAGATCATTCCATCCGCGATTTCTGTCAGCCTCGAGGATGACGATTATATCTGCACCATCTATCGCGGCATTCACGACATGCTGGCCAAGGGCTTTCCGCTGGGCGAGATGTGGGCGGAGCTGGCCGGCAAAAAGACCGGCACTTGCAAAGGCAAAGGCGGTCCGATGCACCTGACCTGCCCAAGCAAGGGCATGATGGTCACAACCGGCATCGTCGGATCCTCGATGCCAATCGCCACCGGTCTCGGCTGGGCTGCGAAGCTGGACGGTAAGAAGCGCGTGTCGGTCGCCAATTTCGGCGACGGCGCATCCAATATCGGCGCCTTCCATGAATCGCTGAACATGGCGTCGCTGTGGAAACTGCCGGTGATCTTTGTTTGCCAGAACAATCGCTACGCTGAACATACAACGTATGCCGAAGGCACATCGATCGACCAGATTTCGAAGCGTGCGGCCGCGTACAGCATGCCGGGCGTCACCGTGAACGGCAACGATCCGGACGAAATGTACGGCGCGGCGAAAGTCGCGATTGAGCGCGCTCGCGCCGGCGAAGGCCCAACGCTGATTGAAGCGATGACCTTCCGTTTCAATGGCCACCTTCTGGGTGAGTCCGGCCACTACATGGACAAAGATGTCTATGCAAAGGCGCAAGCGGATGACGGCTTTCCCAAGCTGCGGGCGCGTCTCATCGCCGAGAAGATCGCCTCCGAAGCGGATATCGTCGCCATCGAGCAAGCGATCGACAAGGAAATCGACGCGGCGTTGGAAGCGGCGATGGCCGCCGACTTCCCAGATGTCTCTGAATTGAAGCGCGACGTGTTCGCCGAAGAAATTGCTTGAGGTGAGCCATGTCTGAACAACTTACTATCGTTCAAGCCGTCAATCTCGCGCTCCACGACGCGATGGAAGCAGATCCCAAAGTGCTCATCCTCGGTGAGGAAGTGGCCGATAAGCAGGAAGGCGGCGTCATGGGCGTCACCAAAGGCTTGTCGACGAAGTACGGAACGGATCGCGTCAAGGCAACGCCGATTTCCGAGCAAGCCATTATCGGCGCAGCAATCGGCGCCTCCGTGGGCGGCTATCGGCCCGTGGCGGAAATCATGCTCATGAACTTCATCGCCGTGCCGATGGACATGATCACGAACCACGCCGCCAAGCTGCGCTTCATGTCGGGCGGGCAAACGAACGTGCCGATCGTGATTCGCACCATGACCGGCGTCGGTTTCTCGACTGGCGGTCAGCACAGCGACTATCTCGAAGCCTGGTTTGCGCACACGCCAGGCATCAAGGTGGTGGCGCCGTCTAACCCGGACGACGCTTATGGTCTAATGCGCTCCGCTATCGAGGATGATGATCCAGTTCTCTTCATCGAAAACTTGCCGCTCTATTGGACGCCAGGACCGGTCACCAAGGAAAAGGTGCCTTTGGGCAAGGCCAAGGTCTCGCTGGAAGGCAAGGACATCTCCATCATCGCGCACTCGCGCATGGTGACCGAAAGCTTGGCGGCCGCCAAAACTCTAGCGGGTGAGGGCATTTCGGTGGAAGTGGTCGACCTTCGCACGATCTCGCCTTGGGACCGCGCTGCGGTGCTCAAATCGGTGGGCAAGACGGGTAATGCGCTCGTGGTGCACGAGGCCGTGAAGCAATTCGGCATCGGCGCGGAAATCGCCTCGGTGGTCAATGAAGAGCTTTGGGGCAAACTGAAAGCGCCGGCGCAACGTCTCGGCGCAGCCTTCTCGCCGGTGCCGTTCTCCAAGCCGCTGGAAACAGCCTTTGCGCCGACGGCGGCGACGATCGCTGACGCGGTGCGCGGCATCGTTAAGAAGTAAAAAGCCGCAGCTAGCGAAAGACAAAGCCGGAGCGTCCCTGTGGCGCCCCGGCTTTTCTTTGCGCGAAGCCTGGTTCGGAGACTGGCACACCGTACGCTAGCATTTTAATTGCCCGCCGCCGGACGGTTCTATATTGTCCGGGACAAATAGCGGCGTTCCAGACGCCGTTCGGCTGCGCGACCACGCGAGCGATTTAGGGAGCTATCATGAAAAATGCGATCGTTATCGGCGCGGCGGGCGGCGTCGGTTTGGAAGTAGCCAAGGCCCTTTTGAGCCAGGGCTGGAATGTCACCGCCACTGTGCTGAACGAAGCCGAAGAGCGCATGGTCAAAGACGGCGCGCCGGGCGTGAAGCAGGTCGCGCATGTCGATCTGGGCAATCCTGATGACGCGCTCGCCAAACTTAAAGATCTCGCGAAGAGCCTGGACACGATCGAACGTGTGGCGGTCTGCGCTGCGATTTCACCTTTGGGCCCTGTCGAGCTAACGCCGCTGTCGGTGGTCAAGAAGACGCTCGAGATCAATCTGATTTCGCACGTCGCGATTTACCAGGCGGTGATCGGCAAGCTGCGCGAAAGCAAGGGGCGGCTGGTCTTCATCAGCTCCATGTCCGGCAAGATCTCTATGCCGTTTATCGGGGCGTACACCGCGTCGAAATTTGGCCTGGAAGGTATCGCTGACATCATGCGTCAGGAAAGCGCTCCGTTTGGCGTCGAGATCAGCCTAGTCGAACCGGGCGGCATCAAGACCGGCATGGTGAAAGATCAGATCGAACTCGTGGCGCGCAAGATCGCCGAACTGACGCCGGAGCAAGACAAGCTGTATGGCCATCTCTATCGCGGGTTCCAAAAAGCCGCGAGTGAATCGTATAACGGCAATACGGGCTCGAGCGGCGCCGATGTCGCCAAGGTGCTCATGAAGGCGTTTGACGATCCAAAACCGGCGACCCGCTATATCGCCGGCGCTGACGCTGAACAATTGCTGGGCGCGCGCGCATCCATGGACGACCGCCAGATGGACGGGTTGTTCGCGGACTTCTTCAAAGTCAACTAAACCCAATAGGCCGCGCGATGAACGACATCATGGATCGGATTCGCGCGGCCTATGAGGCCGAGCTGAAAAACCCGCGTCAGGTGACGGACCCGAAAGAGGTCCCGCCGACTTATGAAGCCATGACGCCGGAATGGCTCACCAAGGTGTTGTGCAAGGCGGCGCCGGGCAGCCAGGTCCAAGGCTTCCGCTTTGACGTCCGCGACGACGGCTCTTCCAATCGCCGCCGGATATTTATCGACTACAACCAAGCCGGCAAAGATGCGGGTTTGCCCGCCAGCGTGTTCTGCAAAGCGGCGGAAAATCTGCACAACCGTATCGTGTTGGGCGTTTCCGGAACGGCCGCGGCGGAAGCGAATTTTTATAATCTGGTGCGCGAGCGGTTGCCGATTGAGGCGCCGAAGGCCTTGTATGCCGGCTTCGACCCGGAGAATTTCGCCTATCTGATCATGATGCGCGACATGGGCGACAGCGCGCAATTTCCCACTGACAAAACACTGCTGACGCGCGCCAATGCCGAAGCCATGGTGGAAACGCTGGCGGGATTGCACAGTACATTCTTCCAAAGTCCAGAGCTGGGCAGCGCGACGATCCCGTTCAAAACCTGGCCGGTATGGTGGTCGGAAATGATGACCGGCGCGCCGACCTTTCCGGCCTGCTGCGACGCCGCGTTCGGCGAGGCTGAGTCTGTAATTCCAGCGCGGCTCTTTCGCCGTCGCGCCGAAGTGTGGCCTTGTACGGACAAATCGGTGCAGCGGCACAATGAATTGCCGCACACGCTGATCCACAGCGATGTTCACATCAAGAACTGGTACATCGCTCCCAGCGGCGCCATGGGCCTGCATGATTGGCAACTGGCCACCATCGGATTTTGGGCGCGCGACTTCGTCTTCTCCACGACAACGGCGTTGACGGTCGAGCAGCGGCGCGCCTGGCAGCTGGATTTGCTGCGCCTATACCTGGAGAAAATGGCCCAGAAGGGTGCGCCCCAAATGGGTTTTGATGAGGCGTTCTTGAACATTCGCCAGCAATTGATGACGGCATTGGCGTTCTGGACGATCACGCTGCATCCGACGGCCGATATGCCGGCGATGCAGCCGGAAGACACGACGATGGAGCTTATCAAGCGGATGGCGACCGCCATCGACGATTACGATTCGCTGGACAGCTTCGGTTAATGCGCCGCCTCTTCATTCTCCTTTAGGCGTGTCGCGACAAACTCGCTGGGCGATATTCCATAAAAGCGTTTGAAGGCGCGCGCGAAAGACGCCTCAAAGCGATAGCCGACGCGGTTGGCGACCTCATAAAACGTCATTTGCCGGATGCTCAGCAGTTCCGCCGCGCGCTTCATTCTGCATTCAGTGACAAAGGACAGTGGACCCATGCCAACATTGTCATGAAAAGCTTCCGCGAATGTTGAACGTGACAACCCTGCAAGGGCAGCGAGCTTGGCGACGGTCCACTCGGCTTCTGGGCGGGCGTGAATTTCCCGCAAAATCGCAGAGATGCGCCGCCGGTTCGGCACCCGAAAATCTTCGGGCACCGAGGCGCTGGGCACTTTCATCGTCATATCGCAGATGATATAGGCAAATTGGGCGCTGACGAACATGGTCGCAAAGCCCATGCCGCCAATGCGATTACAGCCCGCCAGCACTTGCTCGTAATCCATCGCCAGCGTTTGGCTGTGCTCTTCGGTGGCTTCCGCCCGCATGATCCAGACATTGGGCGCGATCCGGTTGGCGTAGGCGGACGGGGAAACATAAGTAAGGTCGAGGGCCGCGCTGAGAACCAGCGCCTGCGTCTCGCCGTCGCCCAATTTTATGTAGGG
>JBEVJO010000373.1:0-4936 GCA_040510175.1 Caulobacterales bacterium | reverse complement strand
AGAAATTGCTGTCGCGCGTCACCTGTTTCCATTTGCTGGACAGGCGCAGGATCATGCCGCGGTCGCGCATGTCGTGGATGAATTCGGCGACAAGTTCCTGATCCACGAAGGGCAGCAGATTGGCGCTGGCTTCGATCAGCGTCACTTTGACGTCGAGCGCGGAAAAGATCGAGGCGTATTCCACGCCGATCACGCTGCCGCCGATGACGGTGAGATTGCGCGGCAGGGTCGACACATTGAGGATGTCGTCAGCGTCCAGAATCCGCTCGCCATCGAACGGAATGGCATCGGGGCGATAAGGCGTGGTGCCGGTGGCGAGGACGAATCTGTCGGCCGAAAGACGGACGATCTCGCCGTCTTGGACCTGCACCTCAACTGTACGCGCATCGATGAAGTGCGCCGCGCCACGCATGGATTCGACGCCGTTGCGGGCGAATTGGTGCGCCAGCACGTCGACTTCATGATCGAGTGTGATGTTCAGGCGACGTTTCAGATCGTCGGCGGTGATGTCGTGCTTGACGCGGTAGGCGTGACCGTAAAAGCCGCGCTCGCGCCAGCCAGAAAGATTGAGCGCGGTTTCGCGTAAGGTCTTGGAGGGAATGGTGCCGGTATGCACGCAGACGCCGCCGACCCGTTGCCCGCGCTCCACCACCAAAACTCTCTTACGCAGCTTGGCGGCTTGAATGGCGGCGCGGCGCCCTGCTGGGCCGGATCCGATGACGATAAGCTCGTAATGCTGCATGGGGCTCCCCCGAGACCTGCCGAAAACAGGCCGCCGCACTTTTGACGGCAGATCATCATGCGCCCATTTCGTTACATTTTTGCTTCGAGCCTTGGTCGCGCCTGCGCTTTGCCTGCGCACGCGTCAGGCGAGCCGCGATCAAGGCGCCCTCTGCGGAAGATTTCGGCGCGTAGCCCGGGTATAGAGGCGCATGGTGTTGCGGGATGCTTACATAACAGGATGCGGCGCGTTTTTGCCGGGCGAGCCGGTCGGCAATGACCGCATCGAAGATTTCATTGGCAGGATCGGAAACAAAAACAGCGTTCTAGGGCGCCGCGCGCTGGTCTGGAACGGGGTGCAGACGCGTCATTACGCGTTTGACGAGGACGGCGCGCCGTCACAGACCAATTCCGGCATGTGCGCCCAATCGGTGCGCCGCGCTCTGTCCGATGCGGGCGCCGAACGCGCCGATCTGGGGTTTTTGTCCGCCGCCACCACACAAGGCGATTATCTGACGCCCGGCCATGCCGCGATGGTGCATGGGGAATTGGGCGGCCCGCCTTTGGAGATCGCCAGCTTTCAATCCGTATGCGGCTCAAGCCTGATGGCGGCCAAGGCGGCCTGGCAGGCGGTTCGCACCGGCGAGCATGATTTGGCCGCAGCCTGCGCCGGCGAATTTTCCTCGCGCTGGTTCCGGCCGGAATTCTATGAGGGCAGCGCGCTTGTGGACGCCAAGGGCCGGTTGCGGGCCGAGGCGGATTACCTGCGCTTCACGCTGTCGGATGGCGCCGGCGCGATTGCTTTGGAGTCCAAACCGAGACCGGAGGGCGTCAGTCTGAAGATCGACTTCATCGATATCGTCTCTTTGGCCGGGCATTTCGAGCCCTGTATGTGGGCGGGCGCATCGGTGGACGACCGTACCGAGCCGTTAAAGGCCTGGAGCTTTGCCGGACCGCGCGCCGCGCATGCGGCGGGCGCCATTGCACTGTTGCAGGATTTCGCGTTGCTCAAGCAGGTGATCCGCGCCTGGGTTGGCGTGTATCTCAAGAAGGTGGATCAGGGGCGCATTGATCCCGCTGGGGTGGATCATTTGCTTTGCCA
The DNA here is from genome assembly GCA_040510175.1 of Caulobacterales bacterium. GTDB lineage: Bacteria > Pseudomonadota > Alphaproteobacteria > Caulobacterales > Aquidulcibacteraceae > JBEVJO01. The sequence goes on along the minus strand of JBEVJO010000373.1, from coordinate 3,114 downwards.
CTATTCCGCGAAGAGCCTGCGCGAGGAGATCATTTCGCTGCTCGAAAGCACGGCGGGGATGATTCCGCGCGAAAAATGGTTCTCCAACCTCTTCACCGTGGGCAATATCGGTTCGGCGTCGATTTGGGTGATGCTGGAGGAATTTATGCGCACCAAGCCGCCCAAACCCGGCGAGAAAATTCTCTGCGTCGTGCCGGAAAGCGGCCGGGCGCTGGTGGGTTTCATGATGCTGGAGGCGGTGCATGGCTGATTTGGGCGCCAATCCCGCCATCGCGGATACCTTACGCAAGCTGACGCTTGTGTTCACCGAATTTGAGGGCCGTTTGAGTGAAACGCCTTTGATCCGCAAATTGCAGAAGGGCCGGTTCAGTCTGGAAGACTACCAGGCGTTTCTGATCGGCCTGCGGCAGCAGGTGAAGGACGGCGCGCTGTGGATGTCGCGCGCGGCCAGCAATATCGGCGAAACGCATCTGGAATTGCGGTCACTGCTGATGCGGCACGCCGTCACAGAACATCGGGATTTTCGCTTGCTGGAAGCCGATTATGTGGCGACCGGCGGCGCCTTGGCTCATATTCAGTCGGCGGAGAAAAATATCGGCTCGGAGGCTTTGTCCGCCTGGATGTTCCATGAAGCCTCTAAGCCCGATCCGTTCGGATTGTTGGGCGCGATGTGGATCATCGAAGGGCTGGGCTCGATCAAGGCGGCCGAATGGGGCCGTCTGGCGCAGAAGCAATTAAGCCTGCCGGACGAAGCCGTGCGCTTTTTGCTCTATCACGGCGAGAATGACGTTGCGCATATCCAGGAATTCCAGAGCATGCTGGGCATGGTTCTGCCGGATGAAAAAGTGGCGCAACGCATCGTGAAAACCGCAGCTGTGACGGCGCGGCTCTACGCCTTGCAGATCGAGGAGATCGGCGCTTGAAGACCAAAGCGTTCGATCTGGCGGCTTATGATCCCAAAGACCCCAGTCCCTGGCTGGCGTTGCAACTGGATGACTCGCTGCCGATCGATCCGGAGGCGAAACAGGCTTTGCTGCGCGGCGCGGCGTCGTTCTGCCGGTATCGGTTGTTTCCGATTATCCGGCCGCTGATCTGGGTGAGCTTCATTTTCGTGAAAATCCTGCGCGGAATTTCGCCGCGCTTTCCGAATTTGAACGGCACGCTGCATCGCATGATTCATTGGGGCCTAAGGACGTTCGGCAGCCCCGACGCCAATCTGCTGATCATGCGCCACTTCCATGTCGGCACGGAACTGCTCGCCTTCATCAAGGGCAACGCCGGACCGGTGGAGGTCGAGACTGTGCCGCTGCGGCCGCAAACGCTGAAGGATCTGGAGGACAATGTCTTCCTGCAGCACGATTTGAACGTGTTCAATTTCATTATCCAATTGAACGCCAGCCTGAAGGCGCAGGGACGAGAACTGACCGCGCCGGAGCGTCTGGACTTTTCCATGATCACAGATGGGCCGTTTCCGATCGAGCCCACCAAAAAAGGCTGGCTGAATTTCGCCGACGTGCAGACCGCGGTGGAATGCTACACGCCGATGTATGCGCTGTTGCTGCCGCGAAACGATTTCATCCGCGCCTCGAACTCGCTGCAGCTGGACGAGATCATCGCCATCTATCTGGCCAAGATTTTGCGCAGCGATTATCACCTGGCCTTCATGAAAAACGGCCATCCCTTGGTCCCATTGGCTACGGTGGGGTCGGGCTTTCGTCTCATGATGCATGGCCTGGATTGCGAAGCGCTGCATGGGTATTTACGGCTTTTGAAGAATAGGCAGGCCAAAGGGCTGCCTCTGACGGCGTAAGCTGGACCATCCAATTTGATGCGCTAGCGTATTTTTTGAACCGGGTTATGGTGCGCCACAGGATGGGAAGCGGCGAGCGATATTGATGGCGCTGGACATGACATTCGCGGAAGGCGCCGGACTCGGCTGGCTGCGGCCGGATCGGGACGCCGCGGTCGCTTTGACCGAGCGCCCCGCTCAAGCCTTGATGGCGCAGGCCGAGGCTTTGACGCTGGAAGGCTGGGGCCGGGACGTTTCCTATTCGCGCAAAGTCTTCATCCCGCTGACGCATCTGTGCCGGGACGTTTGCCATTATTGCACCTTCGCCAAGGCGCCGCGCGTTTTGAAGGCGCCGTTTCTGACCATCCAGCAATGCGTCGAGATCGCAAACCAGGGCAAAGCGGCCGGCTGCAAGGAAGCTTTATTCACACTCGGCGATCAGCCGGAGCTGCGCTATGCGGCGGCGCGCCAATGGCTGGATCAGAATGGCTATGCCAGCACGCTGGATTATCTGTTCACGGCGGCCAAAGCGGTGTTCGAGCAAACCGGCCTGCTGCCGCATTTGAATCCGGGCGTGATGAGCGCCAGTGATTTTGCGCGTCAACGTAAAGTCTCCGTCTCGATGGGCCTGATGCTGGAGACGGCGTCGGCTCGTCTAACGGAAAAGGGCATGCCGCATCACGGCTCGCCAGACAAAATTCCGGCGCGGCGGATTGAAACTTTGCGCGCAGCGGGCGAAGCGCGCGTGCCGATGACGACGGGTCTGCTGATCGGCATCGGCGAGACGCGCGAAGAGCGGATTGAGGCGTTATTGGCGCTGCGCGATCTGAACGATGCGCACGGCCACATTCAGGAAATCATCATCCAGAACTTCAAGGCCAAGCCGGATACGCGCATGGCCGATGCGCCTGAGCCGCCTTTGGATGAGCATTTGTGGACGATCGCGGCGGCGCGACTGATTTTCGGTCCCGCAATGTCGTTACAGGCGCCGCCCAATCTGCAACCGGATGAATTGCAGGCGCTGATCCGCGCCGGGATCAATGATTGGGGCGGGGTGTCTCCCGTGACGCCGGATCATGTGAATCCGGAAGCGCCGTGGCCGCATCTGGAAGCGCTGGGCAATTCTACGCAAGACGCAGGGCGTCATCTGGTCGAGCGTCTAGCGATTGGGCCGCGTTACGTCGAAGACGCTGCGCGCTGGCTCGACAAAGGCATGATCAAGCCTGTGCTGCGCGCTGCGGATTCATTTGGTTTTGCGCGCAGCGAAAGCTGGAACGCCGGGGCGGGCGATGCGCCGCCTGTGCCGGATTTGCGCGCGCAACAAT
>JBEVJO010000372.1:0-4349 GCA_040510175.1 Caulobacterales bacterium | reverse complement strand
AAAGAACAAGTAAAAGGCGAAACCCAAAAAGGCGTTGGCGCAATTAAAGACGCCGCTGGTAAAGCCACCAACAATGACCGCCTACGCGCGGAAGGCCTTGCCGATAAGGCAGCTGGCCAAGCCAAAAAAAGCGTCGGCGACGCCAAGGAAGCGGTTCACAAAGCGACCCGTTAATTCAATGTTGCAAGCGTAATGAGAGCGGCGCCTTCGGGCGCCGCTTTTATTTTGTCGCAAGCCAAAGTGTATGCCGCGCGCCACGATTTTTGCTGGCGCGGCTTGAGACGGTTTCCACTACAAAATCCGCGCGGCCTAGTCGTCGCGTAAATGCATCGTCCGGGTGCGCAGACCAAATCGCCAAGACGCCGCCTTGCCGCAAGGCGGCATGGGCGGCCTTCAAGCCGTTGTGGTTATAAAGAGCGTCATTTTCCGGCCGCACCACGCCCCCGGGTCCGTTGTCGACGTCCAAGAGAATAGCGTCGTATTTCGACTCAGCGCGGTCGATCATGGCTTGCACGTCAGAGACGGAAACCTTTACGCGCGGGTCGTCGCAACTGCCTGCAAAAATATTCTGCAAAGGTCCGCGCGCCCAATCCAACACCGCCTGCAATAATTCGGCCACATCAACGCGGGCGTTCGCGGGCAGTGCGGCAAGCGCCGCGCGCAGTGTGAAACCCATGCCCAGGCCACCGATCAGCACCTGCGGCGCCGCGACGTGTTTCAGCTTGGCGAGCGCCAATTGCGCCAGCGCTTCTTCCGAACCACTCTTGCGGCTGTTCATTAATTCGTTGCCGCCCAGCATGATCGAGAATTCACCGCCGCGCCGCAGCAGCCGCAACTCGCCGCCGCCTGGAATGGGCGCAGAATCAATCAGAACCCACGGGATCAAGCTCAGCGTCCGATAAAATTCGGCGGCCGCTTTTCGAGCATCGCGGTCACGCCCTCCATGTGATCTTCGGTCTGATGCATGCGCGCCTGAGAGGCCGCGGACATTTCCATGATTGCATCAAAGGATGCGCTGACGCCTTGACGCAGGAGTGACTTCGCCATGCGCAGCGCCTGTGGCGGTTGCGCCGCCACCTTCTCCGCCAGCGCAAATGCTTGGGCCATTAAATCAGACGCAGGATAGATATCCGAGACGAGTCCCCACGCCTTGGCCGTTTCCGCGTCGATCACATCACCGGTGAACAACAGGCGGGCCGCGCGTGCATCCCCGATAAGCCGCGGCAACAGCCAAGCGCCGCCGTCACCCGGGATCAGGCCGATTTTGAGGAAGGTGGCGCCGAACTTTGCGCTATTCGCCGCGATGCGCAGATCGCCCGTGCAGGCGACGTCGCAACCCAGACCGATCGCCGCGCCATTGATCGCCGAAATCAACGGCGTCTGCAAATTATACAGTGAGCGGACGATTTCATGAATATTACGGCGATACCCTTCGCGAATATCCTCCAACCCTCCGGCGAAGGCGCCCGTCCGCTCTTTCATCGCCTTCAGATCGCCGCCGGAAGAAAAGGCCCTGCCCGCGCCCGTCAAAATCGTGCAACGAATGGCCAGATCATTATTGATCTGCTCGCACGCCGCCCGCACAGCGGGGCCATCGCCCTCCAGTCCCAAAGCATTGAGGCTCTCGGGCCGGTTCAGCGTGAGAAGCGCGATCGGACCGTTCTTCTCGATCAGGATCATGACCGCGCCCCTTTCAACTTAGCTCAGCGTGCGCTCGATGATCATAGCGATGCCCTGCCCGCCGCCGATGCACAATGTGATCAGCGCATAACGGCCATTGATGCGCTCCAACTCATACAACGCCTTGATGGTGATGATGCAGCCCGTCGCGCCGACCGGGTGGCCCAGCGCGATGGCGCCGCCATTCGGATTGGTTTTCGCTGGGTCGAATTCAAGGCGCAGACTGACGGCGCAGGCTTGCGCGGCAAACGCCTCGTTGCTTTCGATCACATCCATATCGCCGACGGACAGATCAGCGCGCTGCATCGCTTGCTTCACAGCGTCGACCGGGCCCATGCCCATGATTTCCGGCTCTACGCCCGCATGCCCCCAAGCAACGATGCGCGCCAGCGGCGTCACGCCTTTGGCTTTGGCGGCGGCTGCCGACATCAGCGTTACAGCCGCCGCGCCGTCATTGACGCCGGAGGCGTTGCCGGCCGTCACCACGCCGTCCTTCTGGAAAGCGGCTTTTAGACCGGAAAGCCCCTCGATGGTGGTGTCGCCGCGCACATATTCGTCGACCTCAAATGCGGTAACGCCCTTTTTTGTTTTGATCTCGACCGGCACGATCTGTGATTTGAAACGGCCCTCGGCGATCGCCGCCGCCGCCCGCTTTTGGCTTTGCAGCGCAAACTCGTCCTGTGCTTGCCGCGTGATGTTCTCGCGCACCGAGATGCGCTCGGCGGTGACGCCCATATGACCATTGCCGAACGGATCGTTCAAAATCGCCAGCAAGCCATCGATCATATTCATCTCGCCCATGCGCTGACCCCAGCGCACAGCCTTTGCGACATAAGGCGATAGGCTCATGCTTTCCGCGCCGCCGGCGGCAGCCACATCGCACTCGCCGAGACGGATCATTTGGGCCGCCGAAACGATCGCCTGCAGACCCGAGCCGCAAAGACGGTTCAGCGTGAGCGCCGGAGTGGTCACCGGAATGCCCGCCTCGATCGCGCTGACGCGCGCCAGATAGGCGTCTTTCGGTTCCGACGGGATCACCTGCCCCATCACGACATTCTGCACGTCGCTGGGCTGCAATCCGGCGCGCTTGATCGCCTCGCCAATGACGATGGCGCCGAGCTTCGCCGGCGGTACGTCTTTCAACGAACCGCCAAAACTGCCGATCGCCGTCCGCGCCGCCCCGACAATGACCACATCCTGCAACTCAGACACTGCACGTCTCCATAATTGACGAGGCCGGTCCAGCCGGCCTCCGGGCTGTCTAGACCCGTCCTTAATTGGGCGCGCCTGTTACAAGCGCTGATGCTGGATGTGCCCCGAAGGGCGCAGGCGCGCAAGAGGCAGCGCGACGGCGGTTCAGACCGATCCTGCGGTCTCCAGCCAATGACGAAACGCCCCGATATAAGAGCGCGGGACGGCCAGTTCATAGGCATTCTCGGCGCTCGGGCGCCAGAACACCACATTGATGTGCGCGACGGCAGCGGTCGCAGCGGCGCCCGACCCGAACGCGCTGGGGTCGAGGTCTAAAAACACCCCCTTTTGCAAGACCGCCCGCGCCAATGCGCCTTCGATGCGCACGCGAACATAGGCGCCTGTCTGATCGGTAACCGAGGCAAGGTCGCCGACCTTTGCCTTCAACTCCGCCGCCCAGCCGTCAGCGCCTTGGTCCTTCAGGCAAAGCCAGGTTTCCGGCCCGGTTTTGATGAAGCGCAGCGCCGCGTGGCTGGAGCAACCAAGTTCCCTCGGCAGAGCCACGCCAAAGCCGAGATTGATTGCGGTCTCCAACGCTTCAGCCGCATCTCTGCGCGGAGTCAAGACAGCCATGCCGGTCAGCACAATTTCACGCGCCTGCAACCCACCACCGGGACGTTCGAAAGGCGCGAAGGCCTCGGGCCAGAAAAGAGCGGTCTCAGCCACGCAAACGCCCTCCTTCCGGATCGACGAACACGGGCGAGCAAATTTCCACCTCGGTCTCGGCGCCACGCACCGGATCAAACGCCAGCACACGCTCGCCGATGCGCCCCGCGCCGCCTTTGATGAAGCCCAGCGTGATCCAGGAGTTCAGGGACGGTGAAAACGCGGTTGAGGAAATCCAGCCCAGATCGTTTGCCGCGTCACGCGGCCCGCTCAGCGGCGTGAAGTGCGCGCCCGCACGAATGCGCTTGCTCTGATCCACCGGCCTGGCGCCGACAAGGCCCGGCCGTTGCGGATCAATCAGACCAGGGCGAGAGGCCAAGGCCTGACCGATGAAGATCTTCTTCGTTGACAGCATCTTGCCCAGACCGAGATCTCCCGCCGTCACCTGGCCGTTCAGTTCGCCGCCTGCCGCATGGCCTTTTTCGATGCGCATGATCGCCATGGCCTCGGTGCCGTACGGCGCGACGCCGAGATCCTGCCCCGCCGCGATCAGCGCCCGCATGAAAGCGTCGCCGTAGACGCTGGGCACGCCGATCTCAAACGCCAGTTCGCCGGAAAACGAGAGGCGGTAGATACGCGCCGGAGCGCCGCGCCAAGCGGTCTCCGCCGCCGCCATATAGGGAAACACGCCGTTCGACAGATCGATGCCGGGAAGAATGCGCGCCGCCAGCGCGCGGGATTGCGGTCCGGCGACTGCAAACTGCGCCCATTGCTCCGTGACGGACGACAATTGCACATCCAGATCCGGCCAC
>JBEVJO010000371.1:0-4416 GCA_040510175.1 Caulobacterales bacterium | reverse complement strand
GCGCTTTGACGATTTCCCTGTACGGAGCGGTGCTCCTCGTCGCGCCGCGCTTTGGTTTGAGACTTTAGCGGCTTCGCCGCAAATCCGCCTCGGCTCGCCACAAAAGAACCGCGAGTTTTTCGCCAGCCGGACGCAACAGCCTGTCAAATGAAAAAGCTGTATGCTTTTGTGGCGTACCGTCCGGGACCGGGTGCCCGGCTTAGGGGAAGACAATCATGTTACCGCGCCGTTTCGAGGCGTTTGGCCTCAGCGTCTTGTTGGGATGGACCGCGCTTGCGGGCTTTGCAGCCTTCAGCGCCAGTGCGCAGGCGGATACGCCGCCGGGAGCAAGCGTGCCTCAGCCGCGCCTTGTGACGATCGACGATATCGGCACGGGCGCGCTGCTCTTTAAAACCAAGGAAGACGGCAAATATATCGAGGCGCCGACGGTGGCCGCCGACGTCAAAATGGATGTCTCCGGCCCGGTCATCCGCTCCAAGGTGACGCAGCGCTTCACCAACCCATCCAAGAAATGGGTTGAAGCGGTTTACGTCTTTCCGTTGCCGGAAGATTCGGGCGTCGACACACTGAAGGTGATCGTTGGCGACCGCTTCATCGAAGGCAAGATCAAGGAACGCGCCGAAGCCAAGGCGATCTACGAGCAAGCCAAGCGCGAAGGCAAAAAGGCTGGTCTGCTGGAACAAGAGCGCCCAAACATGTTCACCACCTCGGTGGCGAATATCGGGCCGGGCGAAACCGTCGCCATCCAGTTTGAATATCAGGACACGGTCAAAGTGAAGGACGGCGCCTGGGGCGTCCGCTTCCCGCTGGTCGTCGGCCCGCGCTACATTCCTGATCCGCGTCCTGCCATGGTCGCCGATATAGGCCCCAACGGTTTTGCGGTGAAGGATCCGGTTCCGGATGCTGACCGCGTGACGCCGCCGGTGATGAACCCTAAGAACGAACCGGCCGGCACGATCCGCCTGCCGGTGACCATGAGCATCGACGTCAAGGCTGGCTTCCCGATCGACCGAATCGAAAGCACCTCGCATGCGATCAAGATCGACAAGAAGAACAGCACCGAAAGCGTCATCACGCTGAAGGACGACCAGGTTCCCGCCAATCGCGACTTCACGCTGTCGTGGCGCGGCAAGCCTGGCGCCGACCCAAAGGCGGGCCTGTTCTACGAAACCTATAATGGGGAAACCTATGTGCTCGCGATGGTCGCGCCGCCGGCCGCCCCTAAGGCCACCAAGGTACGCCCGCGCGAAACCGTGTTCGTGATCGACAATTCCGGCTCGATGTCCGGCCCGTCGATGGAAGAAGCCAAGAAGTCGCTGTTGTTCGCGCTCGGCCGACTGAAGCCGACCGATACGTTCAACGTCATCCGCTTCGACGACACGATGGACGTGCTCTATCCGCAGGTCGTGCCGGCGTCGGCTGATAACGTCACGAAGGCGAAGAACTTCGTGGCCGCGCTGGAAGCCACCGGCGGCACCGAAATGCTGGCGCCGATGAAAGCCGCGTTGGTCGATCCGAATCCGGGCGACAAGAGCCGCGTGCGCCAGGTGGTGTTCATCACCGATGGCGACATCGGCAACGAAAACGAAGTGCTGCAGGCGGTCGCCACAGGCCTCGGCCGCTCGCGCATCTTCACGGTGGGCATCGGCACCGCGCCGAACACCTTCTTTATGACGCGCGCGGCGCGCACGGGCCGCGGCTTCTTCACCTATATCGACGACATCGCCAAGGTTGAGGAGCAATCGCAAATCCTGTTCACCGCGCTGGAAAGCCCGGTGATGACGGATCTGAAGGCGCAATTGCCGAGCAACGCACAGGTCGAGACCTATCCTTCGCCGCTGCCGGACCTTTATGCCGGTGAACCCGTGGTGCTGACCGCCAAATTGCCGTCGAAGTCGGGCAATGTCCGCGTCAGCGCCGATCTGAACGGTAAGAACTGGGCGGTCGATCTGCCGATGGACAAAGCCGCGCCGGCGACGGGCCTCGCCAAGCTTTGGGCGCGCGCCAAGATCGAGGACATCGAAGAAGGCCAGTTCGAAAATGTCGACCAGGCCAAGATCGATGACGGCGTCTTGAAAACCGCTTTGGCCTACAACCTCGTCTCGCGCCGCACCTCTTTGGTGGCGACTGACGTGACGCCGACGCGTCCGGCGGGCGAACCCACTGTGCGCAACGACGTGCCGACGATGCTGCCGGCTGGTTGGGATTTCGACAAGGTGTTCGGCAAGGACATCATGATCCGTATCCAAACCGCGCCGCAAATGCCGGATGAGTTGATCCAAACGCTGTACGACGAAAAAGCCGAACAGCTTGCCGCGGCCGAACAAGGTCTGGATTTGCCCGCGGGCGGCAGCCCTTGGGACAGCATGATCCTGATTGGCTTGCTGCTGATGGCCGGCGGCGTGTGGCTGGTCTGGATCGAACGCCGCAAGGCGCAGGCTTAAAGTGGAGAACGCGGTGTCGCGAAGCGGCTCTGCTACTGATGGAGATACGCCATGAGTAAGGAGCCGTTTCGGGGCGCAGTTCAAAGCTCCGTACACTATGAGCGATTGATCTGCGAAGTTCGCTTAAACGAGGCTTACGGATTGATCGTCAGCGAAGAGACGCCTGGGCAGTATATGGTTTCGATAAGCTCGTTCATTCCGAGCCAAGAGAAAATATATGATGAGTGCTTGAATGTTCCGGAGTCGCAGATGTCTGTCGAGTTTCTAATTGAAACGCTGCGGCTCGCAGTTGAGCGCCTGAAGAAAATGGATGCTCCGCAATTTGACATTTAATCATGTCTTTTGGGGAGTGCGGTGAAAAGGGTGGTGGTATGAGCCAGACAGGCTCCAACAAAAATGGCGGCGCGGGCGAAAGCTCGCGCCAGCCAAAAACTCAAGCCGAACTGCTGCGCGCGAAAAAAATCAGCCGCCGCATGAGTCGTTTCGCGCTGGCGGCAATCCTGATCGGCGCCGGCGCTTTCATGTTCGGCAAGGGGGCGTTCCTCTACGCCAAGGCGCAAGTGGCGCAGGTGCTGCTGGAGCAGGCCTGGTCCGACACGCTCGCCGATGCGTCCTCCTCCAAAGGCGGCAAAGCGAAACTCAATAAGCCTTGGCCCTGGGCCGACATGGCGCCGATCGCCAAAATCGAAGCGCCGCGTTTGCATGAAGAATCCATCGTGCTGTCGCAAGCCTCAGGCGAGGCGATGGCCTTCGCGCCGGGCTGGGTCACCTCCAGCGCCGAGCCTGGCAAAGCCGGCGTGTCGGTGATCGCCGCGCACCGCAACACGCATTTTCGTTTCCTGAAGGACGTGAAGACCGGCGATGAAGTGCGGCTCACCACCGCTGACGGCAAGGTGCGCAGCTACAAGGTGACGGGTCAGGAAGTCGTGTTGTGGAACCGCTCCGGCATCGATCCGCATGCCTCTGGGGAAACGCTGGCGCTGGTCACCTGCTGGCCAGTCGAAGCGATGGGCAAAGGCCCGCATCGTCTGGTCGTCTTTGCCGAAGCGATCAAGGACGCGCCGGGCAATGGCGCAGTGATCGCCGCGCGGTAACCCTCGACGGGTTCAATGCGAACCCGTTGGACCGCAGCGCGCCGCTCTATACACTGTCTCCAAACGCTGAGCCCGAAGGGGCTGTGGAGATAAATGCATGGATCTCGAACTTGCCGGGAAGCGGGTGCTGGTCACCGCCGCGTCGCGCGGCGTCAGCCGCGCCATCGCTGAACGCTTTTTGAAGGAAGGCGCGACGGTTTCGATCTGCGCCCGCAAACGCAACGCTGATGCGCCGCGCGGTCAAAATCCCGGCAACGCCTTCATCAACGATTTGCGCAGCGACGGGCTCGATTAAGCCTTGGCGGCCATGAAGATCCTTGGCCCTGTTCACGGCTGGCAGGTCGATTGCGCGACGGAAGATCAGATTCAAAATTGGGTAACCGCCGCCGCCGAAACCATGGGTGGGATCGACATCGTCGTTTCCAGCGCCAGCGCGCTCGGCGGCACCACGCGTACGCGCGAAGGGTGGGACACCAGTTACAATGTCGACATGATGTCGGCGGTCACCCTCTGGAACGCCGCCTATCCGTATTTAAAGCAATCGCCGTCCGCCGCCTTTGTGCAGATCAACAGCGTCGCCGCTGTCGAATATCACATCCAAGGCGACAGCGGTCAGGCCTATGGCGCGATGAAGGCCGCGTTGATCAATTATATGTTCCATTTGGCGCGGCAATACATTGCCGAAGGCATTCGCGTGAACAGCGTCTGCCCCGGGCCGACCTATTTAAAAGGCGGCTCATGGGACTTCATCGATCAGCGGCTGCCGGATTTTTACGCCGAGCAATTGGCGAAGCAGCCATCCGGCCGTTTCGGCAGACCGGAAGAAATCGCCGATGTCGTGGCGTTTCTGGCCAGCCCGCGCGCCTCCTGGGTCGTTG
>JBEVJO010000370.1:0-2724 GCA_040510175.1 Caulobacterales bacterium | reverse complement strand
CATTCACAAGCCGCCTTTGGCGCGCGTGCCGAATTCTCCGAAAAGTCTGTTGGGCCTTGGGAACCTGCGCGGAACGGTGGCGCCGGTTGCGAGCATGCGGGCGCTGCTTGGCGGCGATCCGGCTCTCGATGCGGCGTCGGACCGTGCGCTAGTCCTGTCTGGGCCTGCGCCGGTTGCAATTGCAATTGCCGGCGCGCCGATCCTTGTCAGCGTGGAGCGCGGTGAAATCCAGACCGACGAATCCGTGATCATGGCGCGGCCAGGAGAAAAGCTGCTCGGCATTTTTGGCGCCGGCGCGGACGAAGCCGCGCGAATTCTCGACTTGCCCGGCTTGATCGCCGCCGCCTTTACGCCGCGCGCGCACAAAGCGCGGGCGCAGGTCGCGGGCAGCGTCTCTGGACGGAATGACGAAGACGATACGGTCGAGGCGCAGCAAAAACTGCTGACCTTTGTCATCGCGGGGCAAGAGTTTGCCTTCGAACTCGAAGATGTTCAGGAAATCATTGTTGCGCCGGAGAGCTTCATCACTGTCCCACGTAGCGAAGAGGTGATCATCGGCGTCACAGAGTATCGTGAAACGCTTTTGCCGCTTTTGTCTTTGCGCAGTTTATTGGGTTTTGATCCCGGATCGTCATCTGCTTCCTCGAAGGTAGTCGTCACCCGAGTCGGCGGCGCTCTGGTGGGGCTGGTGGCCGATCAAGTGAAAGCGGTTCTGCCAATGACAGACGGTGAAGCTGAGCCGCCGCCGCCGGTGTTGGCGGCGCGTTCCGGCGGGGAGAGCCAGATCAAAGCGATTTACAGGCGGAACGGAGGACGGGGCCTTGTCTCCGTTTTGGCGCCGGAGCTTTTGTTTCGGGAGGATGTTATGAACCGCTTGTCGGACGCCCAACGAGCTTCGGGTGCAGCGGACGCAAATTCCGGCGCAGCAGAAGGCGAACAATATGTCGTCTTTCGCCTTGCCGGCGATGAGTTCGCTTTGCCGGTGGCCGCCGTGGAAGAAGTGGCGCGCATCCCAGAGCAGATCACTAAAATTCCAAAGACCCCAGCTTTCTTGGAAGGTGTGGTCAATTTGCGCGGCCATGTTCTGCCGGTGATTGATCAGCGTCGCCGTTTCGACATGCCGATCCTGGATAATGATTCCGGCCGCCGTCTCCTTGTGGTCAAAAGCGAGCGCCACAGGGCGGGTATTATCGTCGACAGCGTTTCTGAGGTGCTGCGCAACGAAAATGAGTCTATCGATGCCGCGCCGGACCTTTCCGGCCAGCAATCGCGTTTGGTGTTGGGCGTGATAAACCTCGAGAGGTCCGGCCGGATGATCATGGTTCTCGACCCGGCCGAGTTGCTGAGCCACGCCGAACGCGGACTCCTTGACGCGTTTCAATTGGAAGGCGCACCGGACACTCAATGATCAAAATTCTGGTCGTCGATGATTCTGCGCTGGTGCGCAAATTGTTAGGCCAGGTGTTTGCCGGGCAATCCGACTTCGAGGTCAAATTCGCGCGCAATGGCGTGGAAGGTCTGGCCCAAAACAAAGCGTTTGAGCCGGACGTCATCACCTTAGACATTCACATGCCGGAGATGGACGGGTTGGAATGCCTGGATCGCATCATGCTGGAGCGGCCATGCCCGGTCGTCATGGTGTCATCGCTGACGGAAGAAGCGGCGGCGGCCACCTTGGAGGCGCTGCGCCTTGGCGCCATCGACGTGGTGACAAAACCAAGCGGCGCGGTTTCGCTCCATATCGACGCTTTCGGCGCGCAATTGGTCGCCAAAGTACGCAACGCCGCCAAAGCCAAGATTCGCGCGAGTCTGAGGCTCAAGGAGCGCGTGCGCAAGAACGCGGCGGGCGCCAAAAGTTCAGCGCAAAAAGCCAGAGCTGGGTCGGTACGAACGATAGAAAAGGCCGAGGGTGAGGGCGTCGTATTGGTCGGTGCCTCCACTGGCGGACCGCCTGCACTGGAAGCGCTACTGACTGCATTACCGGCGGATTTTGCGTGGCCGCTTATCATTGCCCAACATATGCCAGGGAGCTTCACCGGCGCGCTCGCGAAACGGCTCGATCGGCTGTGCGGCCTTGAAGTCGTCGAGGTGACGCATGCGGTTCGGATCAAACCCGGCCAAGCGTATATCGGCCATGGCGATTCTGACTTGGTGGTGGCGCGGCGTGGCGGCCGGCTGGTCGCGACGTCTGTTCCAAGTCAGGCGGATTATCTTTGGCATCCGAGCGTGGATCGCCTGGTCCGCTCTGCATTGGAACATATGGAGCCCTCGCAGCTTATCGGTGTGTTGATGACCGGCATGGGCAATGACGGCGCGTCCGCTATGGCGTTGTTGCGCGAACGCGGCGGGCGAACAATTGCGGAATCCGAGGAAACAGCGGTGGTCTGGGGCATGCCAGGAGAGTTGGTCAAAGCGCAAGGGGCGGACTGGGTCTTGCCGCTGCCGGAGATTGCTGAACGCTTGCAGAGGCTGACCCCCTAAATGCCGCTGGTTCGCAAAGATAAGAGCCCTGCGCCGGAAGGCGCGACGCCGCCCAAGAGTGACGCTGGATTAATGAGCGCTGTGGCCGCTGAACGCTGGTCTGCGGCGCGTGCTTTGACCTCGCCCGCAGATGTCATGAATCTGGCGAAGGCGCTTCAGACCGAAACCGATACAAGTGTGCGAGAGGCAATTTTTACCAGCCTGAGCCGCATTGCGACCCTCGAAAGCGCCAAAGCGGTGGCT
>JBEVJO010000369.1:0-14573 GCA_040510175.1 Caulobacterales bacterium | reverse complement strand
CATGCTGAAATCGATCGATAAGGGCATGACGATCGAGGACGTCAAATTGCTGGAAAAGCGCGGCGGCAAATCCGGCGATTGGATTCGCGCGGACCAAACGGCATGAAATCGCTGCCCAGCGTCGAGGAAGCGCGGGCGCGCATGCTGGCGGCGGTAAGCGCGCTGCAATCTGAAGCCATTCCCCTCACCCAGGCACGCGGGCGAATTCTCGCGCAGGACGTCACATCCTGGCGCGACCAGCCGCCCTTCGCCGCATCCGCCATGGATGGCTACGCCGTGCGCAACGCCGATTTGCCAGCAACGTTGACGCTGATCGGCGAGTCGCACGCGGGCGCCGGGTTCAAGGGCGCCGTGGGACCAGGACAATGCGTGCGCATCCTGACCGGCGCGCCTCTGCCGGACGGCGCCGATCGTGTCGTCATCCAGGAAGATGTTGAGCGCGACGGCGATGCCATTCGTGCTCCAGCGCCAGAGGGCGGCGACAATATCCGCCCGCGTGGCGTGGATTTCAAAGCGGATCAATTGTTGGTTCCCAAAGGATCGCGGATCGACGCCGTCGCTTTGGCGCTCGCCGCTGCAACCGGCGCAGCGGAATTGGCCGTCATGCGTAAGCCGCGCGTGGCGGTGTTCGCGACCGGCGATGAGCTGGCGCAATTGGGCGCAACGCCCGGCCCGGATCAGATTTTTGATTCCGGCGGACCAGGCATTACGGCCTTATGCGAAAGCTGGGGCGCGAATGCGTTCAATGTCCGTGCGGCGGAAGATGACGTCGACGTCATTGCGCAAGCGGCGCGCGACGCGATGGAGAATGCGGACATATTGGTGGTGATCGGCGGCGCCTCTGTCGGCGATCGCGATCTGGCCAAGCCCGCGTTTCAAAAACTCGGCCTTGAACTGCTGGTCGACAAAGTCGCCGTGCGGCCCGGCAAACCGGTCTGGTTCGGCAAGACTACGCAAGGCTTGGTGCTGGGTCTGCCGGGTAATCCGGCGTCGGGTCTGGTCTGCGCGCATTTGTTTCTGCGCCCCGTCTTGAACGCCATGCGCGGCATGCCGCCGGGACCGCCCATGCAACGCGCAAGGCTGCGCAGCGCGGTGGCCGCCAATGGCCCGCGCGAGCATTATTTGCGCTCGGGCTTTGAACTAGACGCCCAAGGACAGGCCTGGGCGACGCCCTTTGAGGCGCAGGATTCGTCTTTGCTGTCGGTGTTTTCCAAAGCGAAATGCCTGGTGCGGCTAATGCCAAAAGCAGAAGCGATGGCAGAAGGCGATCTGGCGGAGATACTGCCTTTGGACCGGGATTTTGGATAAGCAGGCTTAAAGTGCGCGTCGAGGGGGCCATCAATATCGCAGACTTGCGGGCGCTGGCGAAACGCCGGCTGCCCAAAGGCGTCTTCGATTATGTTGATGGCGGCGCGGATGACGAACTGACCCTGCGCCGGAACGTCGAACGCTTTTCCGCTTACGAACTGATTCCGGATTGCCTTGTCGATGTCTCGAAGGTCGACACCAAGACGACAGTCATGGGCGCGCCCATCGACACGCCGATCATTTTCGCGCCAACGGCGGCCAGCCGTATGTTTCATGTCGACGGCGAGTCTGCCGTGGCCGCGACGGCGCAAAAGCGCGGCACGGTCTATTGCCTTTCCACCCTCGCCTCCACGACGATGGAAGATGTAGCGAAGGCCACCGGCGGCCCCAAATGGCTGCAAGTCTATGTCTGGAAAGATCGGGGCCTAGTGCGCGAAATTCTCGCGCGCGCCAAAGCGGCGGGTTTCACGGCGCTGGTATTGACCGTTGATATGCCGGTGGCCGGCAATCGCGAACGCGACCCGCGCAATCGCTTCACCATTCCGCCCAGCTACAATGTCCGAACCATCGCTGACGTGATGGCGCATCCGTCCTGGATGCTCGACGTTTTGACCTCAAAGCCGGTCAAGCCCGCGCTCATTGAAAGCGTCACCCAAAACGTCGGGCCGATCGGGAAACTCACCGAGTTTTTCGCGCAACAATTCGATCAGTCTTTGAATTGGAAAGACGCCGAATGGTTCGTCAAGGACTGGAGCGGACCGGTTGCGATCAAGGGCGTGATGAACCCGGCGGACGCAGTGCGCTCCATTGAGTGCGGCGCGCGAGGCATTTTCATTTCCAATCATGGCGGCCGGCAATTGGGCGCGGCGCCCGCCACGATCGATATGCTGCCCGCCATCGCCGAAGCGGTCGACAAACGCATCGACATTGTTCTGGACGGCGGCATCCGGCGCGGTACGGATGTGGTGACGGCTCTAGCCTTGGGCGCCAAGGCGGTGGCCTTGGGCCGCGCTTATCTGTGGGGCTTGTCGGCCGGCGGTCAGACGGGCGTCGAACGCGCATTCGACATCGTTCAGAGCGAATTCGTGCGTTCACTGATCTTGGCAGGCTGTCCCGATATACGGAATTTGAGCCCGCGTTTTGTGCGCCAGACTTAAAGTTCTACCTTAAGTGCGCGACCGGCGGCGTTGCGGCGCCAAGTTTGGCGATTTGGGTTTCGCCCGCCACCAAAGTCTGACCTTCGCTGACCTGGATCGCTGCGCCGACCGGCACATAGACATCGACCCAGCCGCCATACAGACGCTGACCGATGCGTCCGCCCGCCACCACGGAGGTGTCATGCTCAACGTCCGTGATGAAGCGCGGGACCAAGCCGCCGGACAGGAAGATCGCGCCGCAGGGCAGTTTGGCGTTGGTTACCGCGAAATAATATTTGTTGTTGTCCGGATCGTCGGGCTCGACCGCGACATTCCAGAGCTTGCCCTTGATCGGATTGAGCGCGCTAATCTGCCCCGTCACCGGGGCGCGCCAAGTCGAAACCGAGAAGGGACTCGAGCTGATGCGCAGACGGTTATAATCGCCCGCAGGAAGATGCAGTTCGGACGGTGGATCCATGCCGTCGATCTCGACCACCAATCCGTCCACGGGCGACATCGCCGTGTCCGGCATATCGAAGGTGCGCCGGTCGGGATCGCGAAAGCCGACATAGGCCATCACCACCCCGGCAACGCCTATGACAAGCAGCGGACTCCAGATCGCCCACAGGATGATGCTGGCGACGGCGGCCCCCAGAATGACAATGCGTCCATCGGGATCGATCTTCGGCATGTGCCGGAAAAAGGCGCGCAGCGCGCTTTTTTCGCCGGGGGCCTTGGCGCGATCCGCCTCTGCCTGATTTTGTGTCCCTATCGCCATAGGTCACACCCTGCCGACTTTCGATTGTCACTTCAACCGCGATGCAAGCCCCGTTTAGTCCGCGTCGACGGTCTCAGCCTCCGGCTCCTCAGCCTGACGCCGCCACAGATCAGCGTAGATGCCGCCGCGAGCGATCAGGTCGGCGTGGGCGCCGCGCTCCACCACTTCGCCCTCGTCCAGCACGATGATCTGATCCGCGTCGGCAATCGTGGAAAGCCGGTGCGCCACAACGATGGTGGTGCGGCCACGCGAAGCTTCTTCCAGCGCGGTCTGAATGTCGGCTTCCGTGCGGCTGTCGAGCGCCGAGGTGGCTTCGTCGAGCACCAGGATGCGCGGGTCTTTGAGGATCACGCGCGCGATGCCGACGCGCTGACGTTCGCCGCCCGATAATTTCAGTCCGCGCTCTCCGACTTTGGTGTCGAGCCCCATAGGCAGACGCGCCACGAAATCTTCCAGCTGTGCGCGGCGCAAAGCTTCGGCGATCTCAACTTCAGTGGCGTCCTGACGGCCATAGACGATGTTGTAGCGCAGCGTGTCGTTGAACAGCACGACATCCTGCGGCACCAGGCCGAGCGCCGCGCGCAGGCTCTCTTGTTTGATGGCGCGAAGATCAGTGCCGTCAATCGTCACCGCCCCACTGCCCGGATCGTAGAAGCGGAAGACCAGCCGCAGCACGGTAGATTTGCCCGCGCCGGATGGGCCCACGATCGCGGTGCGCAAACCGGCCGGTGCAGTGAAGCTGACATTACGCAAGCCCGCCGAGCGTCCGTCATGCGCAAAGCTCACAGTCTCGAAACGCACCTCACCGGGACCGGCAGGCAGCGCGATGGCGTCCGGCGCGTCGGCCACTTGCGGCGGCTCATCCAGCAGGCCGAACATCGCCTCCATGTCGGCGGCGCCCTGTTTGATTTCGCGATAGGCGAAACCCAGAATATTCAACGGGGCATAGAGATTCAGCATGACCAGTGTCGCGGCCATGATGTCGCCCGGCCCCAATTTTCCTTCGAGCATGGCGGCGCCAGCCAAGGCGGCCATCACGCCCAACCCGGCCGCCATCACAACGCCTTGGATGGCGTTGAGCAGAGACAGAGAATTATTGGTGCGCACCGCGGCGTGGCCGTAGGCGGCAAGCGCTTCTTCAAAGCGAGCGGTCTCGCGCTTTTCGGCGGCGAAGGATTTCACCGTTTCGAAATTCGTCAGCGAGTCCACAGCGCGCGCGGAGGCCTCGGTGTCGCTGTCATTCATTTCGCGACGGAAGCGCAGACGCCAATCCGTCACGCCGAAAGTGAGCCACGCATAGATGCCGATCGTGACCAACGCGGCGGCGGCGAAGGTCCAGCCATATTTGTAGGTCAGCGCGCCGGCCGCCAGGACCAGTTCAAACACCGTCGGCACGATTTGGAACGACATGAAGCGGATCAGGAAATCGACGCCCTTCAGACCGCGATCTATGACGCGATTGAGCGCACCCATACGTTTGGTCTGATGGAAACTGACCGATAGCGAATGGACGTGCCCGAACACCTTGGCGCCCATACGCCGCTGCACCATCGCACTGAGCGGCGAAAAGATCGTGTCGCGCGCCTGCGGGGCGACGCTCGCGTAAGCGCGCAACAGGGTCCAGATCGCGACCACGCTCAGAAACGGCGCCAGCGCCTCCTGATTGTGGCCCCTGCTGAATTTGTTGATGGCGTCGGCCAGCAGAAACGGCGCGGACACAGCCGCCACCTTGGCGCTTAGGGTCAGCACCCAGGCGGCCGCCAACCGCCAGCGCATTTCCGGCCCGTCGAGTTCTTTATAGGCGCTCCAGAGCCGCTTGAGGGCCTTTCGGAACTCTTGTGGCTGTGAGGCGTCTAGAGGGTCCAGATTACTTGCTTTCGGGCGTTCGCCGCGACGCATTATATGAAAACTTTCAATTGATTGGCGTAAGCCGACGACTCATCCCAGTTTCGCCGTACGTCCGCCTGCTTTGCCTGTAATCTAGGTGTCATGGACAAAGCAGACAACGTCTCTGCTTTGATAGGTACAAACGTGGATAAAACTCTGATTTCTCCGCCGCTTCGCTCGATTTGTGTTTATTGCGGCTCATCCCCCTCAGCAGCGCAAAAATATATCGATCTGGCCGCCGACACAGGCCGCGCCATCGCCGCCCGTGGTCTTCGCCTTGTTTATGGCGGCGGCGGGTTTGGCTTGATGGGCGCCGCCGCTTTGGCCGCGCACCACGCAGGCGGCGAAGTGCTGGGCATTTTGCCCCGCTTTCTGGAACAGCGGGAGCCGCCGCCGCCCGAAATCGAAACCGTGCCGGTCGACAACATGCATGAACGCAAGATGATGATGTTCGATGCGTCGGACGCCTTCGTCGTTCTGCCGGGCGGCATCGGCACGCTGGAAGAAGCGGTCGAAACGTTGAGCTGGCGCAGGCTCGGCCTGCACCAGAAGCCGATGGTCTTTATCGACAAAACGTTCTGGACGCCGTTCGTCCACTCACTCGATCACATGATCGAGGAGAATTTCGCGCCGGCGGTTTTCCGGCAAGCTTATGCGGTGGTTGATAACCCCGCCGAAGCGATGCACGCGATCGACTCCGCGCTCGCGGATGTGGCGGCGGGCATCGCCCGCGCTTAGGCTTTCTGTCCGGCCAAGCGCGCCTTCGCTTTTTCCGGACCGATCAGCGCCAGCAGCTGGTTCATTTCCGGACCGTGCCGCAAGCCCGTCAGCGCCAAGCGCAGCGGCAGGAACAGCGCCTTGCCCTTCGCGCCAGTCGCGGTCTTCACCGCATCGCTCCAGACGCCCCAGGTCGACGCATCGAACGGCCCTGCAGGCAGCAACGCCGCGGCCTGCGCGAGAAAGTCGGCGTCCTCGACGACCGGTACGATCGGGCCATTGATGATGTGCGCCCATTCACCCGCGCCTGAGAGCAGGTTGAGATTGCCGCGCACGGCCAGCCAGAAGGCCTCGCCCAGATCTGCGCCCTGATCGGCGAGCTGTTTCTGCACATCCGCATAAGACAGCGTATGCAGCACTTGGGCGTTCACGCGGTTCAGTTCGTCGGGGTCGAAGCGCGCGGGCGCACGGCCGATTTTGGCGAAGTCGAATTCCTCGACGAGTTGCGTCAGCTTGGTGCGCGCCTCGACGGGGTCGGAAGTGCCGAGCTTGGCCAAATGCGACAGCACCGCCATCGGCTCGACGCCCGCATCGCGCAAAGACTCGATGGACATGCTGCCCAGGCGCTTCGACAACGGCTCCCCCTCTTTCCCGACCAGCAAGGGAAAGTGGGCCATGATCGGCGCTTTGGCGCCGAGCGCTTCGAAGATTTCGATCTGCACGCCAGCATTGGTGACGTGGTCTTCGCCGCGCACGACATGCGTGATGTTCATGTCGATATCATCGACCACCGACGGCAGCGTATAAAGATAAGCGCCGTCGCCCTTGATCAGCACGGGATCGGACACTGATGCGGTGTCGATGGCCTGCGCCCCGCGCACCAGATCGTCCCACTCGATGCGTTTGCCCGAGAGCTTAAAGCGCCAGTGCGGCTTACGGCCTTCGGCTTCCAATTTCGCCTTCTCGTCATCGCTCAGCGACAAAGCGGCGCGGTCGTAAACCGGCGGCTTACCGCGCGCCATGGCGAGTTTACGCCGGCGCTCCAGCTCATCCTCGGTTTCATAGCAGGGATAGAGTTGCCCGGATGCCTTCAGCGTGGCGGCCGCCGCGTCATAGGAGGCAAAGCGTTTAGACTGGTTTTCCTTACGGTCCCAGGTCAGGCCGAGCCAGGTCAGGTCGGTTTCGATGCCGGTCTCGTATTCGGCCTTGGAGCGTTCGGTGTCGGTGTCGTCGATGCGCAGCACGAACTGCCCGTTCTGCTTTTTGACGAACAGCCAATTCAGCAAAGCGGTGCGAACATTGCCGACATGAATGCGGCCGGTTGGACTGGGAGCGAAACGAACGACGACCATTGGAAATACGATCCGCGCTGGCGATTCCAGCTTGAAAGCCTGGGGTCGTAGCCCATGAGGGCCGATCCGGGAAGGCGCCGGGCCGTTGAAATCCCTATTTAATGGGAAATCCTAAACACTATAGGTGTTAGCATAGGTCCATGGATCAGCTGGCCGTCCGTCCGTCGCTTTTGAACGCGTCGTTTTTGAAAGACGCGCCCCCGGAAGCCATCGCCGCAGCCGAAGAGGCGGTTGAATGGATTTCCATTCCCGGCGGCTGGCCGGTTTTCGAGGCCGGCGACCCGGCCGACGCCATCTATTTCGTGCTCTCGGGGTCGCTGGGCGCTTTCCGCCGTCTGCCCTCCGGCAAAACCGAACTTCTGGGCTATATCCGTCCCGGCGAGCCGGTCGGCGAAATGGCCATGGTGGCCGGCGATGCTCACACCAACGCGGTCTACACCTTGCGCGATTCGGAGCTGTTCCGGATCGAGCGCACCGCGTTCAATAAGCTGATCCGCTCCTATCCCGCGCTCATGAACAATCTTGCGCGCATCATGCTGGTGCGGGCGCGCCAAACGAAACGCCCAAGCCGCCGGGGCAACGCGCGCCTGTATGGCTTAGTGGCGACGTCACCGACCATTGACCTTCACGGTCGCGCGATAGCGCTGAAGGAGTCGATCAAACGCCTGGGTCGCAGCTGCGCCATCGTGCGCGAGGGCGACTATGATCTCGGCTCGAATTTCTGCGACGAGTTGGAGACGAAATTCGACGTCGTTCTCTTGCTGACCAAGGTCGAGGATTCGGCCTGGTTCCGTTTCTGTATGCGCCAATCGGACCGTCTGGTCGTGTTCGGGCGCACCGACGCGCGGCCTTCGACGCCGCTCATCCCGCAAGAACGTAACGCGGCGCGGCAAATGCAGTTGGTGGATATTGTCCTGCTGCGCCACGGCGAAGATCGCGCCGCCGCCACGCCCGGCGAATGGATGGAGGCCGCTAACGCCGCACGGCTATTCTACTGGCGCGAGAATGATCCCGACGATTGCATGCGTCTGGCGCGCACCCTCACCTCGCTTTCGGTTGGGCTTGTGCTTTCCGGCGGCGGCGCGCGCGCGTACGCACACATCGGGGTGATCAGGGCCTTGCGCGAAGCGCGCGTACCGCTGGATTTTGTGGGCGGCGCCAGCATGGGCGCGGTGCTTGCCGCGTGCGTCGCAATGGGCTGGAACGACGACGAAATAGAGTCGCGCATCCGCAAGGCGTTCGTCGAATCCAACCCCCTCAGCGACTATGTGCTGCCGGTCGTTTCGCTGGTTGAAGGTAAAAGAGTCGATGAGCGCCTGGAGGAAAATTTCGGAGACATGCGC
This sequence comes from Caulobacterales bacterium, assembly GCA_040510175.1. GTDB lineage: Bacteria > Pseudomonadota > Alphaproteobacteria > Caulobacterales > Aquidulcibacteraceae > JBEVJO01. The sequence goes on along the minus strand of JBEVJO010000369.1, from coordinate 6,052 downwards.
ATTGAGGATATGCGCACGCCGTTTTTCTGCGTCTCCACGGACTTGGTGACTGCGACAACCTTCATCCATCGCAGCGGGCTGTTGCGCCACCACTTGCGGGCGTCGATCAGTCTGCCCGGAATTTTGCCGCCGATTGTCGACGGCGACAAAATCCTGGTTGACGGCGCGGTGTTGAACAATTTTCCGGTGGATGTGATGCAGGACTTCCATCGCGGCTTCACCATCGGCTGCGACGTGGCGCGGCAAACGGCGCTGGAAGCGCGGGATTTTCTCGACCCGCCGAAATTTCTGGGCTGGGTGGCTGAACACGGCATGCGCGCTGCGCCGCCGATCGCGGGCCTCTTGATGCGGGCCGCGACCATGACGATCAATCCCAGCGCCATGCGGGAGGAAACAGACTTGTTGATCCTGCCCGATCTGCGCGCGGTCGACCTTCGCGACTGGCGGCGTTTCGATGACGCCGTGATTGCAGGTTATGAAGCGACCGTGGCGCGCTTGCGCGAATTGCCGCCCCTGTTGTCGGGCCGCCTGCCGCGAGACTCGCAGCAAGAGCGCTAGTCTGACGGCGCTTCGGAATCGTAGCGCAGCTTTTCCAGAAGCAGGCGCACAGCCGCAAAGAGACACGCAAGAGCGCCTGCACTGGCGCCGAAGGCTTCGGCGAGCGCCAGCACCGGCTTCTTGGCGCCCGCCGCCCTCGCCGCTTCAAGGTCGCCAAAGCCAATCGCCGCAACGGCCGCAAAAGCGATCGCCGCCAAGACCAGAATAATGGGCCCGGCCCAGCCGACTTCTCTTACGCTGATGTCCAGAGACGGTTCGCGCGGGGCGCGCTTGGCGCGCAACAGATCGTGGAAGCGCGTACGTAGCGTGCTGGGCGGCTTCGGCGGTTCGTCGTTGCTCTCGGCTTGAATCTCCGGCTCGAAAGGGGCGCGCACGCTCGGCGGCGACGGTTCAGGCGGCGGCGCTTTGCTTGATGCGGGCTCAGGCGGCGCCGGCGGCGCTCCATCCTGTATCGGCGCAACCAGGCTGGAGCTCGCCGGGCGCACAGCGTGCGGCGTGCGCAGGAAAAGATCCAATTCTCCGGCGCGGCGGCGCACAAGCGCGTCGACGACAACCGGCCTGCCGTCGATCATCGCCGTGCGCCATTGCTCCATGCGGCGGGCGGCGGCGAGCGGCTCGCCAGCGTTCAGGTGTGCGCTGATCTGAGAATCGCGAAAAGCGTCGATGCCGACATTGAACGCGAACAGCGCCAGCGCATCGAACTGGTTTTGCGACAGGGGCGCGTAAATGCGCGTGTTCAGCTCGTTCACCACCGGGACGAGATCGTGGCGCAGCAGAAGCTCCGCCTCTTCAGGCGTGACCTTGGTTCCGGCGCGCGCATAGCGGGTATGCCCATAGCCGACCAAAAAGCGGCCGCCGGAGATCGGTACGGCGCGCGGCCGAAAGCCCTCAAACGACTTCAGGAGGTCCAAGCCTTCCCTGGATATGCTCATTGGCGCGGGCATGGGATGGATGGGGCCGCCGGCTTGTTCTCTCGCGGAGGTAGACGGCACAACAATGCCGGACGCTCGTCACAAGAGCGGCGCCGGGGCGATTTTGCGTCAGATAGGCCTGTAAACCCAAGGCTGCTCGCCTAAATGACTAACCTGCTCGCATTCAGCCCAAATCGGCTCAGGCAAAAACGATGGTCGCGATGCCGAGAAAGGCCATGAATCCCACGAAATCGGTGACGAAGGTCACAAAGATCGAGGACGAAACGGCAGGGTCGGCGCCCATGCGCTGCAAGGTCAATGGCGCCAAGACGCCAGCGAGACCCGCACACGTCAGGTTGATCAAGACCGCCAGACCGCTGACATAGGCCAGACGCCAGTCATTGAACCAGATCGAGGCCACCGTTCCGAGCGCCACCGCGATCACCAGTCCGTTCACCACGCCCGTCAACGCTTCGCGCGTCACGATGCGCGCAGCGTTCATTGGCGTCAGTTCGCGCGCCGCCAAAGCCCGGACCGCAACGGCCAGAGCCTGCGTCCCTGCATTGCCGCCAACGGCGGACACGATCGGCATGATTACGGCCAGCGCCACGACCTTCTCGATGGTGCCTTGGAAGACGGCGATGGAAATGCTGGCCAGCACGCCGGTCACCAGATTGAGCAGCAGCCAGGGCGCGCGCGCACGCACGGATCGGAAGATGTTGTCGCTCAACTGGGCTTCGGAGACGCCCGCCAGCGCCAGCATGTCTTCTTTGTTTTCGGCCTCAATGACGTCGACGATATCGTCGACCGTCAGCATGCCCTTGAGGCGGCCGCCGGCGTCCACGACCGGCGCGGAGATCAAGTGGTATTTGGCGAACAGGAATGCCGCCTCTTCCTGGTCCATGTCCGGATTGATCAGCGCCTGTACGGGCTGCACGAGATCGGTCAGGCGCGTCTCGCGCGCCGAACGCAGCAAGGCCGCGAGCGAGACCGCACCAACGGGGCGGAAACCGGGATCGACGACATAGACTTCAAAAAACAAATCCGGCAGGTCTTCATGCGCGGCGCGCATGTGGTCGATGGTTTGGCCAACGGTCCAGAATTCCGGCGCGGCGACGAATTCGCGCTGCATGAGCCGGCCGGCGGTCTCTTCCTCGAAGGCGAGACTTTCCTGCAGAACGGCGCGTTCGACATCCGGTACGGCGGCGAGAACGGAATCGCGCTTTTCCTCGTCGAGGTCATCGACGAGCAATGCCGCGTCATCCGAATCCAGCTGGGCCAGCGCCTTCGCGACCGTGGTCGCAGGCAGGACCTCCATGGCGCGTTCGCGCAATTGGTCCGGCAGTTCAGCGAGCACTTCGCCGGACAGATCCGAGCCGAGAAATTGCAGGACCGAGTCAAAGACCAAAGGCGGCAATTGACCGAACAATTCGGCGGCGTCGGCCGCGTGCATGCCGAGCACCAGCCGGCGCAGCAGCGGCCAGTCCTTGTCGCCCACGGCGCCGATGACGGTGGCGACGTAATGCCCATCAATGACGGGGGATTTGCCCGACGACTTCTCTGCCGGACGCGGCATTTCCGCGTTCGGTTGGGATTCGAGCAGGTCGCGCGGCTCGTATGGATCCGTCATCCGCGCCTCCCGGCTCGAAAAGTTACATCATCATCGGTTCTTCTCTGGTGCGATCGAGAGGACTCGAACCTCCACGGGTCTCCCCGCTACCACCTCAAGGTAGTGCGTCTACCAATTCCGCCACGATCGCATCTGGGCGAGGCGCGGGGATTACCAGAGGCGCAACTGAAAGGGAAGCCTTCCAGCGGCGCATTTTGAAAACGCCGCGAGCCCTGGCGATCAACGCGCCCTTTTGCTCTAATTCTGAGTAATTTCAGGCGCCCGCATAGAAGTCATGGACATCCGCCGGACCCGTCAATTCGACCGCCACGCGCTCGCTTGAGATCGAGATATTGCCTCTGGCGATGGGATGGTTGTTGGCCAGGACCCAAACCTCGTCCGTCTCATTGGCGTCGAGCGGGATCACCGCGCCCCGGCCCATGCGCAGCAATTGGTGCATCGGCAGCGTACAGCGGCCAAGAACCACTGAAATTTCGACTTTAACCGCCTGAAGCTGGCTCATTTGGACTTTCTCACCCGGACGTAACCCCATATGTGCCTATGCAATGGTGAGTGAACCTTTAACCGATCCCTCGTCCAGCATCGGCTGGGCGGTTTCCAGCGGCCTGACGCCGTATCTGGAGGCTGTAACGGCAATGGAGGCGCGCGCCGAGGCCATCGCCGCCGGGACAGCGGACGAAGTCATTTGGCTGGTGGAGCATCCGCCGATTTACACCGCCGGCACCAGCGCCAAGTCCGATGATCTGGTTGATGCGGGGCGATTCCCGGTCTTCAAAACGGGCCGCGGCGGCCAATACACCTATCACGGTCCCGGCCAGCGTGTGGCCTATGTGATGCTCGATCTGCGACGGCGCGGCGGCCGCGACGTACGCCAGTTCGTGACCGCGCTTGAGAATTGGCTGATCGCGGCCTTGGCGCAGTTCAATGTGCAGGGCGAGGTTCGCCCAGATCGCATCGGCGTCTGGGTGACGCGCAAGTCGCCTGCGGCGCCGCCGCGCGAAGAAAAGATCGCCGCTCTGGGCATCCGCCTGCGCCGTTGGGTGTCGTTCCACGGCGTTGCGCTGAACGTCGAACCGGACCTCTCGCATTTCGGCGGCATCGTGCCCTGCGGCATTCGCGAGCACGGCGTGACCAGCCTTGTCGATCTGGGAATCCCGGTGACGATGGCCGACGCCGATCATGCCTTGCGCACGGCCTTTGAATCCGCGTTCGGCCCCACGCACGACGCGCCGCCGTTGCTTTAAGCCGCCCGCCGGAGTTTCCAGAGCGGCGCCAATTGGACCAGCAGAACGGCGAACAAAATAAGCGCGCAGCCGGTCCAGCCCGGCGGCGTCAAACGATCGCCCAGCAGGATGGCGCCGCCCAAGGCCGCGAACAGCGCTTCGGCGGACATCAGGATCGCCGCGTCGGAGGCCGGTGTGTAACGCTGCGCGATCGCTTGCAATGTGAAGCAGACACCGCCCGAGAGCACGCCAGTGAACAGCAACTCGACCGCTATTTCCTTGAATGGCGGAAGCGTTGCGGCTTCAAAAACGAAACCGCATACGATGCCAAGCGCGGCGACAATCGCATACTGCGCGAAGGCCAGCGCAAAGGGCCGGTTCATGCGTTGCGAGAGCGCGCTGATCATCAGGATCTGCAGCGCCCAGAACAATGCCGATGCAATGACCAACCCATCGCCCTGCCCCAACGCGCCAAGTTTGCCGCCGCCGCTCAAGAGCGCTGTCCCGGCCAGCGAGAGAGCGATGCCGATCCAGATCGCTGGATGCTGTTTGTGCTTCAGGAACAGCACGCCGATCACCGGAACCATGACGACATAAAGCGCCGTGAGAAATCCGGCATTGGTGACGCTGGTGGCTTTCAATCCCAGTTGCTGCAGCGCCGAGGCGAGGAAGAACACCACGCCGAGTAGCAAGACGCCGTTCAACCCGCCTTTGGGCATCGGCGCCGCTTTACGGGCTTCCAAAAAGGCGAAAGGCGCGACGACGACCGCCGATATGGCGAAGCGCCAGCCCGTGAAAGTCATCGCGCCGACATGTTCCATCGCCGTGGCTTGGCCAATAAAGGCGAGGCCCCAGACCATGGCGGCGAACAGGATCAGCGCGTCGGCTTGCCAACGGGTCATGGCGCCTCCTCGCGCGATGCGCAGGCTTCGCGTTTAAGCGAATTCGACCAAAACGTCGTCCGCCGCGACGGAATCGCCGGCTTTGGCGCCGACGACTTTGACCACGCCGTCGCGCTCAGCCTTGAGGATGTTCTGCATCTTCATGGCTTCGATGATGGCGACGGTCTGCCCTTCGCTGACCGTCTGTCCCACCGCGACGTCCATCGACACCACCAGACCCGGCATCGGCGAGACGATCAGCTTGGAGGTGTCGGCCGGCGGCTTGACCGGCAGCCGCGCCATCAGGTCCGCGCTCTTGGGCCGCATGACCAAGACCTTCATCGCCGCGCCGCCTTGACGAAGCAGATAGCCCGGATTGGTCGGGTACAGATGGATTTCGAAGTCTTCGCCGCGATAGGTCCCGGTGACGGGCCGCGCGCCGGGCGACCAGCTTGCCTTTAAAGCCTGCGCCGCGCCGCCATTGACGGAGACGGTCGCGCCATCCCCGGTGAGTTCAACATGCAGCTTGTAGGCCTCGCCATCGACAATGCTGGCCCAATCCGTGCGGGGGCTGCGGCGGCCGTTCATTTGGTCGTCGATTTCGCGCGCGCGGGCGTCGAGCATCGAGTGCGCGAAGCCCGCAACGGCGACGAAACGCTCGTGCTGTTCGGGGCTGATTGGCGCGCCCTTAAAGCCCTCAGGGTATGTGTCTGTGATGTAGGCCGTGGTGTATTTGCCGGCACGGAAGCTTGGCTCAAGCATTACGGCGTTCAAGAACGGCGCGTTGTCACGGATGCCTTCGATCAGGAAGGAATCAAGCGCCTTGGCTTGCGCATCGATGGCGGCGAT
>JBEVJO010000368.1:0-4937 GCA_040510175.1 Caulobacterales bacterium | reverse complement strand
CTTTAAGCGGATGCGCCTTCGGGCGCGCTGCTGAAAGCTTTCGAGGGCGGTTCGTTTATCGGACCGCCCTTTTTGTTGCCGACGCCGTGGTGCGGAAGTCTAAGCCGCATGCCAAATGCGCTCAGTTCCTGCTAGTAACTGACGATGAGCCAGACCAATCCTCCCAGCCAGGAATGGCGCGCGCGCCTGTTGGCCGCCGCGCTGGACGAAGCACCGGATGCCGGTTGGACCCAAATTTCTCTGCAACGCGCCGCCGCGACCGCCGGTTTGGACAAGGGCCAAGCGGAATGGGCTGCGCCGCGCGGCGCAGCCGATTTGCTGGATTTATTCGAGGACATGGCCGACCAGGCGATGCTGGACAATGCCGGTCTCGGCTCGAATTCTTTGCGCGGCCGGGTGCGCACGCTAATCATGGCGCGCTTTGCCTATATGCAACGCCACCGCGAAGCCTTGCGCCGGGCGGCTTCGCCTAGTTTGGCCGCAGAAGCACCACGCCGCCTCTGGCGCACGGCTGACCGCATCTGGCGCAGACTGAATGATCCGTCGACGGATGGAAACTTTTATTCCAAGCGCACGATCCTGACTGGGGTCCTGGGCGCCAGTATGCTGGTGTTCCTGAACGACGACACTGCCGATCTTACCGAAACAGAAGCTTTTGTCGCCCGGCGGCTTGACGACGTGATGGCGTTTGAAAAAGCCAAAGCCGCTGTTGGCAAGGCGCTGGCGCCTGCGGAAGGGTTATTGGACGCGCTGGCGAAGCTGCGCTACGGGCGCTGAGCAACGCCTTATGTTGGCGTGCATTTTTGTGTGATCACAATTTCTCAACTGTAATTTTTCGGAACCCCTCGAAATAGGGGACGTTTGCCCCGGGTACTGCGCGGACACCGCGCGACTGAGGAGAACCGAGAATGAACTTCAAATCCATCGCGCTAACGGGCGCGGCTGTTGTGGCGTTGGGCTTTACGGCGCCGGCTTTTGCAGGCGCGACCAAAACTGAGACTACGGCCACAACCACAACCGAAACCACAGCGCCGAGCGGCGCGGAAGTGGGCGCTGCGAAGGCCGGAACGAATATCGAAAAGTCCGTAGGCGCGAAAGACGCGTTCACGCAGGAAGACGCCGCGTCAGCAGTTGCACTGGCGAGCGTTGATCGTTCGGCGGCGACATTGGAAAGCGCCAAGGTCGACGATCCGTCCGGCGCGATCATCGGCACGGTGAAACACGTCAAACACGATAAGAACGGCAAGGTTGCTGCTTTGCATGTTGATGTTGGCTCGTTCCTCGGTGTTGGCGGGCGCGTGGTCGAGGTTCCGGCCGGCCGGTTCAGCTACCTGCCGAAGCGGAATATCCTGGTCACAAATCTAACAAAGGCAGAAGTTGAAAAGCTGCCGCCAGTGGCGATGAACCCAACAAAGGATACGGCTGGCTAAAAGCTTTTAGCGGACACTAGTCAGTCGTGAATGCGGCGCGATCCTATCAGATCGCGCCGCATTTTTTGCCGACTTTTTAAAGTGCGATCTTGCCGTTCACCACTTCCGGCGCACGAAAAACGGCACCACTGTTTGCTTGTCCCGATGATTGCCGCCGATCGTCGCGGCGACATAAGCTGCGGCGGCGCTTACGACCAGCGATGCCGCCAGCAGGAAGGCAGCGATGACGCCGACCTTACGTGCGGTATCCGCGGCCTTTTTGGCTTCGGCCGTCGCTTCGTAGATTTGCGCATGCGCCTGGTCGACGCGTAACGCTGCGTCTGCCGCCGACACGCCGGTTTGATCCGCGACAACTAAAGCCGCATAATCGCGATCCGCAGCGGGTACTGTCGTTTCAGCCGTGCGAGCCAAAATTGCGAGGGTTGCGGCCCGGCCTTGTTGGTCTACAGGCCGACTGGCGCCCGGAACGGGCCGGAATAGGTCTATGGCTGCAAGCGATACCGGCGTCGCACTTTCACCGGACGCGACGACGGCAACGGCTCCGTCGGCGGCTTTGCTTGCCGCGCCGCTGGTCGCGCCAAATGCGAGAACGGCGCCGATAAGAACGCCGCTGGCCCATACCAGCAAACCATGCGCGCCATCACGTACATCCGATTCATGTTCAGAGGCGTCATTCATGCGCTTACGAAGGCGTCCGGTGAGATAGCCCCCGGCCAGAAAACTGGCGACCGTAACCCAAAGCGCCCACAAACCGGTGGCGACCGCGAAAGCGCCGAAAGACGCGCCTTCGCCTTTATAGGGTGATGTCAGCGACAAACCGATCGCGGCGCCAAATGTCAGTAGGACAAAAGAAATAGCTGACGCCAACACCGCGCCAGCCAATACCGCCGACCATTCTACATAGGAATCGGAAGAACTTTCCGACGGCGTGATTCCGGTTGCCGCCGACAGAACTGGAGTCGTGGTCATTTTCAACCTCCCAAATTTATCTTTGTTTCAATTGCTCAGCGAAGGCCGAGAAACGACAAGATGAAGAGGACGACGACGACTAGGCCGACCAAATAGATAATGCTGTTCATGAACCCCGTACTCCAACAGACTGTGCCGGGATCACAACTCTTGGTAATCGGGAGAGTTCCAACCTCTGAGACGCAACGTGCGAAAAATTTATGCGAAATTGCTGCGAGTGCGTAGGGGGGCGAAAGATCGTCCGTGACTGGAGCAATTCTGCTTCGCTTCGGCGCTAGTAGTCCACGCGCATCAAACAGAGACCATCAGCGGGCGCCACGGGGCCGCATTCGGTGCGGTCGCGCGCGGCAAGCGCCCGCGCCATGTCGCGCACCTGCCATTTGCCGCGGCCGACCTCGACCAGCGACCCCGCCATCGAGCGCACCTGACGGTGCAGGAACGAGCGCGCTTTTGTCCATATATGAATCTCAGCGCCGGCGCGGCTCACATCCAGTACGTCCAGCGTCTTTTCCGGGCTTTTGGCCTGGCAGCGCGCATCGCGGAATGTCGTGAAGTCGTGTGGTCCGACCAGGCTTTGCGCGGCGGCGTGCATCGCATCGACATCGAGCTGCACCGGAATGCGCCAGACTTGGCCGCGCGTCAGCGTCAATGGCGGACGCCGGTCGGTTATGCGATACAGATAAGTGCGCGCGATTGCTGAAAAGCGCGCATGAAAGTCGTCGCCAACCTCTCGCGCGTCGATGACCGCGATGGGGTGCGGCACGAGATGCGCGTTCAGCGCATCGCGAACGGTGTCGGGCCGTTGTTGCTTGGAAAAATCCACGTGCGCGACTTGTCCGAGCGCGTGCACTCCGGAATCGGTGCGGCCGGCGCCGGTCACCTCCAATGTTTCGCCGCTGAACGCCAGAACGGCGGCCTCCAGTGCGCTTTGTACGGATGGACCGGTGTCTGTGCGCTGCCAGCCGACAAAACCGCCACCGTCATACTCAATGGTAAGCTTGTAGCGCGGCATCAGGAAAGCTGGCTGCCGGCCGGCAGCGCATTGCCGCGCAGAAACTCTTCGGCGCTTAAGGCGGCTTTGCCTTCGCGTTGCACGCGCAACAAACGGACAGCCCCTTCGCTGCAGGCGATGAGCAGATTGTCATCGAGAATTTTTCCAGGCGCGCCGGCGCCATCTTCTACGCGGCTCAACAGCGCCTTGACGCGCACATTGCCGCCTTTGCCGTCCGGTATTCCAAACCAGGCGCCAGGGGCAGGGGACAGGCCCCGGATTTGGGCGTCGATTTCCTTGGCGGGTTTGCTCCAGTCGATGCGGGTATCGGCGGCGGTGATTTTTGCAGCGTACGTGACGCCATCTTCGGATTGTGGCGTTGCGCTGAGTGAATCGCGCGCCAGCGCCGCCAGAGCGCGCGGCAGCAGCGAGGCGCCGATCTGCGCCAGCCGGTCATGCAGGCTCTGCGCGGTATCGTCGGCGGTGATGGGCGTGCTTTCCGACAGACAGATCGGGCCGGTGTCGAGCCCCGCTTCCATCCGCATCACCTGGACGCCGGTGCGCGTATCGCCCGCCATGATGGCGCGCTGGATCGGCGCCGCGCCGCGCCAGCGTGGCAGCAAGGATGCGTGCAGATTGAAACAACCCAGACGGGGCGCTTCGAGAACTGCCTTGGGCAGGATCAAGCCATAGGCCACGACAATGGCCGCATCGGCCTCCAAAGCAGCGAACGCGTCACTATCTTCCTGCGCCTTGAAGTTCAATGGCGTGCGCACCGGCAGACCGCGCGCGGCGGCGAAAGCGGCCACAGGCGTCGGCCGGTCAGCCTGGCCACGGCCGGCAGGGCGCGGCGGTTGCGAATAAACCGCCGCGATCTCGTGCCCGGCCGTCAGCGCTTCGGCCAAAGCCGGCACCGCGAAGTCCGGAGACCCCATGAAAACAAGGCGCAATGTCATTTCAGGGGATTAGCGCTATGGCGCCCAACAATAAAGGGCGGCGATAGCCTTACATCGCCTCAGCGGCGGCGCGTTCCTTCGCCTTTTTCACCTTGTCGACCGCGCGCGTGCGCTTGAGGCGCGACAAATGATCGATGAACAGCACGCCGTTCAGATGGTCCATCTCGTGCTGGATGCAGACTGCATAGAGATCTTCGGCCCATTCGATGACCTCTTCGCCCTGATAGTTCAGATAGCGCAGCTTCACGCGGGCGGGGCGTTCGACCTCGTCATAGATTTCGGGGACGGACAGGCAGCCTTCCTCGTAGGGCTTCAGCTCTTCGGAGGATTCCAGGATTTCCGGATTAACGAAGTATCGGGGTTCGCGAATGGCGGTCCCGTCTTCGCTCTCGCGCTGGGCGATGTCCATGACGATCACCCGCACTGGTTCGCCGATCTGGATGGCGGCCAAGCCGATGCCGGGAGCGTGGTACATGGTCTCCAGCATGTCATCCATCAGCGCCCGCAGCGTATCGTCGACGCGCTCCACAGGCTTGGAGCGCTCCTTCAGCAGCGGGTTCGGGACGGTGATGATTTCGCGGATCGCCATGG
>JBEVJO010000367.1:0-4726 GCA_040510175.1 Caulobacterales bacterium | reverse complement strand
ACGACGTGGTCGTTGAAGAGCCGCTGGACAGTTTCGCCACCCGCGATTTCACGCCCGACGATCTGCTCGGCTTCCTGGAATTGATGGAGTTCAAGACACTGACGCGCCGCGTGCGCGACAGTCTTGGCATGGGACCAGCTTCGGACGCGGCGGCGCCTGCGATCGCTGCGGCGGCCACGTCAAACAGCATCACGCCAATGAAGGCGCTCGCGATCGCCATGGGCGAAGCGCCCGTGGACGAAACCCAAACCGGTCCCGTCAACACCGAGGCCTATGAAACGATCACCACCCGTGAGCAATTGGATCGCTGGATCGCGCGCGGTTTCGCGGCGGGCGTGATTGCAGTCGATACCGAAACCGATGCGCTGTCGTCTTCGCATTCCGGATTGGTCGGCATTTCTTTGGGGCTTGGCCCGAATGACGCCTGCTACATTCCGCTCGCGCATCGTGAAAACGCGCCGGCCGCGTCGGCCAACACTGATCTGTTTGGCGAAGCGCCGCAGGTGGACGCTGCGGCAGCGTCTAACGCCATCGTACAAATCCCGCTGTCCGAAGCCATCGCCGCATTGAAGCCGTTGTTGGAAGACCCGTCCGTTTTGAAGGTCGGCCAGAACATCAAATACGATCTTGGGATCTTTTCGCGTTATGGCGTGCGCGTTGCGCCGTTCGACGATTCCATGCTGATCTCCTACTCGCTCGAAGCCGGGTTGCATCAGCACGGCATGGATGAACTGTCCGAACTGCATCTGAAGCACACGCCGATCAAATTCGCCGACGTGTGCGGCACAGGCAAAAATCAGATCAGTTTCGACAAGGCGCCCATCGACGCCGCCACGCGTTATTCTGGCGAGGATTGTGACGTCACCTTGCGTCTGTGGTCCGTGTTGAAGCCGCGTTTGGCGCGGGAATCCGCGCTCACTGTCTATGAAACGATTGAACGGCCGTTGCCACAGGTCGTGTCGGACATGGAACTCGCCGGCATCAAGGTCGACCGCGATGTATTGAATAGACTGTCCGGCGAATTTTCTCAGCGCATGGGCGCGCACGAAGCCGAAGCGCACGAACTCGCTGGTAAGCCGTTCAATCTCGGCAGCCCCAAACAGATCGGCGAGATTCTGTTCGGCGACATGGCCCTGCCCGGCGGCAAGAAAACCGCGACCGGCGCCTGGGCCACCGACGTCAGCGTGATGGAAGACCTCGCCGATCAAGGTCATGCATTACCGCGGACTATTCTGGACTGGCGGCAGCTTTCAAAACTGAAATCCACCTACGCCGACGCGCTGCGCGACGCCGCCGACCCGAAGACGGGGCGGGTGCACACCTCTTATTCGCTGGCGGCGACGCAAACGGGTCGTCTCGCGTCCACTGAACCCAACCTGCAGAACATCCCTGTGCGGACCGAAGAAGGCCGCAAAATCCGCGAAGCCTTTGTCGCCGAGCCCGGCCATGTTTTGATCTCCGCGGACTACAGCCAGATCGAACTGCGTCTGCTGGCGCATGTCGCCAATATCGACGCGCTGAAAAATGCGTTCCGCGATGGGATGGACATTCACGCCATGACGGCCTCGGAGATGTTCGACACGCCGATCGAAGGCATGGACCCGATGATCCGACGCCGCGCCAAAGCAATCAATTTCGGCATCATCTATGGCATCTCCGCTTGGGGCTTGGCGCGCCAGTTGAGCATTCCGCAAGGCGAAGCCTCCGCCTATATCGCGCGCTATTTCGAGCGCTTCCCTGGCATTCGCGATTACATGAACCAGACCAAGGAATTCGCACGCGAGCACGGCTATGTGACCACGATCTTCGGCCGCAAGCTGCATATCCGCGACATCAAATCCACCAATCAGGGCCATCGCGGTTTCGCCGAACGCCAAGCGATCAACGCGCCGCTGCAAGGCTCCGCCGCCGATTTGATCAAGCGCGCCATGATCCGCTTGCCGGACGCGCTCAGCAAAGCGGGTCTAAAGGCAAAGATGCTCCTGCAGGTGCATGACGAATTGATTTTCGAAGCGCCGCAGGATGAGGCCGACGCGACCTGTAAGCTGACGGCGGATGTCATGGCGCACGCGCATGAACCGGCGGCGCAATTGTCGATCCCCCTCACCGTGGAAGCTCGCGCCGCCAGCAATTGGGCGGCAGCGCACTAAGCGGCGCATTAGCGCCATATTCACGTGTTTACCCGCATGCCAAAGGCAGAGGAGTCCTCATGCGCATCTTGGCTTGTTTGATCGGCCTGACCGCCGCTTGTACTGCGTTGGGTGGTTGCCTTGTTACGAAGGCCGCCGGCGCCGTGGTGGGCGCGGCGGGTGATGTCGCCGAGGGCACGGTGAACGTGACCAAGGGCGCGGCCGGCGCCGCCATTCCAGATGGGGATAAAGACAAATAAGGCCACAAATGTCCTAGCGGGCGCCGTGTCAGCGAGACGCTTTCCGCGCAGCAATTGTCATATTACCATTATGTGACATTGCTAAACATCGGCCTGCCGGTTGGATCGCGGGAATTGGGGACTTCATGGTTTGGGTGCGATTGGGCGGCGCGAAGACGCGCCAACGGCGCCGATCGCACTACGTGGCCCTAGCTGCCAGCGGCGCTTGGTTCGTATGTGGCGACGCCGTCGTCGCGCAGGCCGCCGCCGAGCCGGCCCAAGCCGGTGAAATCGTGGTCAAGGGTCTGCGCCCGGACGTCATCAAAAAGCTCGACCGGAAAATCTACAGCGTCGATTCGGACCTTGAAGGCGCCTCCGGCACAGCGGTCGAAATCCTCAACAAACTGCCGTCCGTGGCTGTCGACACCGATGGCCAAGTGAGTTTGCGCGGCGACGGGAACGTCACCATCCTCATCGACGGCCGGCCATCGAACCAAGCCTCGGGCGCGGACGCCCTATCGCAGATTCAAGGCAAAGACATCGACAAGGTCGAGATCATCACCAATCCGCCCGCCGAGTTTAAGGCAGACGGCGTCGGCGGCATCATCAATATCGTCACCAAGAAAAACCGCACGCCCGGAGTTTCTGGTAACGCACAGGCCAATGCCGGCAACAAGGATCGCTATCTGTTGGGTCTCTCCGGCGCTTACAAAAAAGGCGGACTGAACCTGTCGGGCGGCGTCACGCTCAAGCAGGACGTCCGCATTCGTGAAGGCGTCCAGGAAAGGCGCATTCTCGACCCCGCAAGCAATGCCTTCGTGGTCAATAATCAGACCACGCGCGAAGACAGCACGCGCGTCACGCCATCGGTGAAGAGCGCGGCCGACTACACTTTCGAGAATGGCGAGACGATTGGGCTTTCCTATTCCTACGCCGAGCGCAGGGGAGAGCGGGATTCTGTGCAGTTCAACGAGGTGCGCGATGCGTCCGGCGCCTTGGAGAGAGCGTCACGGCGCGCGGGCGATGGGTCTGAGTGGCGGCTCGATACGGCAGCCGGCGCGCGCTACGAGCGCAAGCTGTTCAGCGAAGAAGACCTGCTGAAGTTCAATTTGCAGCAGACGGCGCTGCGAGAGCGCGAAGTTTTTGACTATGTCACGCGTTTCGATACGCCATCCCAGCCAAGCGAGGGCGATCGCGTGGGCCAGAACACAGATTTCGTCAAAACGGAATTCAGCGCCGATTACGAATTGCCGTTCAAGAGCGGCGCAACGCTGAAGGCGGGCTATAATCTGGAGCATGATTCCAATGCCTATGATTATTCCGGCGGCGTGATCGATCTCACGACCGGCGCCGTCACAAACGACCAAGCGCTCGACAACCGCTTCCACTACAACCGGAAAATTCAGGCGCTCTATGGAAGCTATGAAACCAAGCTTGGTCCCATAGATGTGCAAACAGGGCTAAGGATCGAGCAGACAGACATCGCCACGCGCCTTCTGAACGGCGGGTTTGAATCCAGACGCGATGACGTTCGTCTTTATCCCAGTCTTTATCTCAGCCGCGAGCTTGACGATTCACGTACGCTCTCGGTCAGCTATAGCCGACGCATCTCCCGCCCGGATCCAGAGGCGCTCAACCCGTTCATCGACCGGCGCGACCCGCGCAATCTCCGCTCGGGCAATCCCGACCTGAAGCCGAAGGACACTCACTCCTTTGAACTGGGCTATGAGTTCGATGCCGATGGCTTCGGCTATAACATCACTGGATTCTACCGGCGCAACCGCAACAGCATCACAAACGTGACGCAAGTCATTAGCGACGACGTTGTGCTCGTCACCAGGGGCAATCTGAATAAGGACAATGCCGGCGGCCTGGAGCTTGGCATGAACGGCAAGCTCAGCTCCAAGTTTTCCTACAAGCTTAGCGGCGATATTTTCTATCGCGAGATCGACGCCACCGCCTTCGGCGGCGAGGGCGCCAAGTCGGACATTGCGGGCAATGGCAAAGCGAGCTTGGATTACAAGCCGACGCGAACAGACACATTGCAGATAAGCGCGAACTACACCGGCGAGCGCCTGACGCCGCAGGGCAGCGTCTCAGCCTTCACCACGGTCAATGTAGGTTATAAGCGCCTGTTCAGCGATGCGCTGAGCGGACTCATCACCGTGAGCGACCTCTTCAACGATCAGAAATTCAAACGGCGCTTCGACACGCCGGATTTGCAGGACGTGTCCGACCGGCGGCAGGCCGGACCCGTCGTCTTTATCGGCTTAGTTTACACCTTCGGCGGCAAGGCCAAGACGAAAGACAATTTCAATTACGACGACGCCGGCGGCGCTGGCGGATAGGTCACCGGCC
>JBEVJO010000366.1:0-16423 GCA_040510175.1 Caulobacterales bacterium | reverse complement strand
GCGTCCAGGAATTCAACGTCAATCCGATAGCGCACATCGGGGCCGCGCGCTCGAAAACTGCCGGCGCGGCCGCCCCGCTCGGACTGGAAGCCGCCAAAGAAGGAATCGAAGAAGTCGCCGACATCCTCGCCGGCGAATTCCGGCGCATGCTGGCGCCCGCCCGCCGCGGAAGAGCGGCTGCGAAAGCCGCCAAACGGCGCACGCTCATTGCCTTGATCGTCGATCTCGCCGCGATCGTAGCGCGCACGCTTGTCGGAATCGCTCAAGAGGTCATAGGCGGCAGAGATGGACTTGAACTTCTCTTCGGCGGTCTTGTCGCCAGGATGCAGATCGGGATGCAGCGTCTTGGCCAGCTTTCGATAGGCCGTGCGGATTTCGTCCGCCGAAGCGGTCTTTTTGACGCCCAGAATGGAATAAAGGTCCGCCAAACGCGCCCTGCTCCCGCCTATCTTACGTTAAAGAGCCTCTCAGATAAATATTAAGCTCTTGCGCACAAGTCCTTAGCCGTTTTGGCCATCCCCCGCTGATGCGCCTCAAAGCATGGTAAACGTTGCGGCGCCAGTTATTCCAGCCCCTGTCCGGCTCGAAATTTGGGCGATTTCCAGACTCAGGCCAGAGATCGCCCCGCCAAAGTCCGCGATTTGGTCCGCCAGGGCATAGGTCGCGCCGGGTGTGGCGGCGGTGAGGCGGCGCTTGATGGTGGCCCCGTCCAAGATGCGGACTTCGTAAAGTTCCGACTCCTCGCTTGGTGGCGGGTCGTTCCCCTCCCAGCCATCGCCGCCCCAGCGCGCGCGCCGGACCCAGGCAATCTGGACCGCGCCGCCCGAGTCTTTTTCCGCGCGGATGTGACCGGCGCTCCATGGCCGCAGCGCCCGCCCATTGGCCTCAAACGCCGCGACTGCCGCGTAGCTCTCATCATGCTTGTCGCGCGCGGCGCGCCCGGCCCGCCATTGCAAGGACAGGCCGCGCTCGTTTTCCGCCAGCGACAAACGCGCCAGCCGGTCGTCGATCACCAAGCCGTTTTATGATCCTGCGTTGCAGCCTCAGCGGCGCGCAGGCGAGCGAGGCGGCGTTCGATTTCGCGCCAGATTTCCCCGTCGCGGTAGCGCGCAGCGGCGTCTTCGGCGGATCGTCCAGCACCCGCTTCCTCTTCCCGCTTTTGCTGTTGATGCAGCAAAGCGAACAACGACTCAGCCGCTTTTGACAGCGACGCCAGAACCTTGGCTCTGCTTTCAATGCCGGCGTCCTCGAACCCGGCATTGCCTTTGGCCGCAGCTTCCAGCTCGATCAGCAGGGCTTCCAGCGCCGATCTCAATCGATCGTTGCCCGAGCCCCTTTTTGCGACCATGGGCAATAATGCCCTCGCCGCCGGGCCGGTCGGATGCTTCACGTCGCAACGGCCTTAGAATCGCAATAAATCTGAGCTATCGGCCGCGACGTTACGGGATAGAGGAACAAAGATCCTGGCTTCCGGCGTTAGGGAGGATCGAATCTCAGCGACATGCAGCGCTGTGGATTTCGCGCCAGCTCCCCAAGAGCGGCGGAATAGATATTTGAGAACAAGGATTTAACTTTGCATTCAAGGATGACGTTGCACGCGGGCCGCCGGAGCCGCACAAAGCGCCTTGCGACTCGCTTAATGCACGCAGCCTGCGTGCGGCGCGCATCGCGTCTGTGACCAAAATATGATCCCGTTTCGCGCCGACATCCTTGAAGCCATACGCCGCACGCGGCGACAGACGAAGATCATCGTCGGCTCTTCCCTGGCAGGCTTTGTGCTGGCGATCTCGCTCGGCACCTTCGCCATGTGGATGTATCTGTTCGGGGGGATGCCCAGCATTCCGAACGAAGACGCTTTGTGGCGGATCAACCGGCAGCCGGCGATGGAGTTCGTCGACCGCAACGGCGTCACCATCGGTATTCGCGGCCCCCGTTATGGCCGGCCAGTCGCCGCGCAAGACATGCCGCCTTATGTGGTGGCCGCCTTCCTGGCGATCGAGGACGCGCGCTTCTACGAACATAAGGGCGTCGACGAGCTCGGCATTCTGCGCGCGATTTTCGCGAACGTCGTGCATGGCCGCACCGTGCAAGGCGGCTCGACCATCACCCAGCAGCTGGTGAAGAACCTGTTGCTGACGCCGCAACGCACGGTGCGCCGCAAGGTGCAGGAAATCGTCCTCTCCAACCGCATCGAAAAGAAGTTCAGCAAGGATCAGATACTGACGCTGTACCTCAACCGCATCTTCTTGGGCAGCAACGCCTATGGCGTGGACGCAGCAGCGCGACGTTATTTCGGCAAGCCGGTGACGCAGATCAATCTGGCCGAAGCGGCGATGCTCGGCGGTTTGCCAAAAGCGCCGACGCGCTTTTCCCCGGCGGTCAATTTCAAGGAAGCCAAAGCCCGTCAGGCGCTGGTGCTTGAGCGCATGGTCGATGCAGGTTTCATCAAGCGCGCCGATGCCGACGCCGCCAAGCAACAGCCGATCGAAGTGCGTCCCGCCGAAAACTTCAACGATTTTGGCTATGCAATGGACTTTGCCGCCGACCGCGTCGCGCAATTGGTCGACAAGAAATCGCCGCCGGATCTGATCGTCAAACTTTCCGTCGACGCCAAAACGCAACGCGCCGGCTCCGCCGCCGTGTCAGAAATGATACGGACCGAAGGACCCGCCGCTGGCGTTTCACAAGCATCGATGGTGCTGCTGGACCTGGATGGCGGCGTGCGCGCGATGGTCGGCGGATCGTCCTATCGCGACAGCCAGTTCAACCGCGCATTTCAGGCGAAACGGCAGCCCGGCTCCGCCTTCAAGACCTTCGTCTATGCAGCAGCCTTTGAGCGCGGCGTGCGGCCGTGGTCGATCCGCTACGATCAGCCGGTCACCATTCAAGGCTGGTCGCCGCAAAACTACGACAACGAATTCCACGGCGAAATGTCGGTGCGCGAAGCCTATGCGCGCTCAATCAATACGGTGTCGGCGCAGGTGGCGAACGAGATCGGCCAGCGCAAGGTTGTGCAGCTCGCACACCGGTTCGGCATTGAATCGGTGCTGCATCCCTATCCGTCGATCTCTCTGGGATCAGACGTGACGACCAACCTAGAAATGACGCGCGGCTATGGCGTGCTCGCGACCGGCGGCTTGCGGCTTGATCCGTACATCGTAGAGCAGATCAACAGCCCACGCGGGCAGCTTGTCTATCAACGCAAACCGTATGAAAAGCAGCGCGTCTATGCCGACGACCTCGCCCGCTTGATGAACGGCATGATGCGCGCCGTCGTGGTCAGCGGCACAGGCCGCCGCGCCGGTCTCGCCGACCGTGACGCGGCCGGAAAAACCGGCACCAGCACCGATTACAAAGATGCGTGGTTTGTTGGTTTTACCGGCGACTTTGTCGGCGGCGTTTGGGTTGGCAACGACAACAACAAGTCCATGAACAAGATCACCGGCGGCAGCCTGCCCGCAGGCATCTGGCACACCGTGCTGACCGCCGCCAGCGAAGGCCTGCCCGCCAAGCCACTCTTATTGCCGCCGGACACGGGCCCAGCGGAAGGTGGTCTCTCCGCCTTCTATGAAGACCTCGCCGCCGCCTTCGCAGCGGTCGCGAATTCGGTCGAGGGACCGGACGAGCCGCCTACGCCAGTCCAGCAGTAAAACGTCAAAATGAGCCGCGTTCCCGCGCCCATCGCGCAATTTAAAGACGTGCGTTTGAGTCTGGGCGGCGCACCCTTGTTCTCCGGCGTTGCTTTCGCTTTGTCGCGTGGCGATCGCGCCTGCCTGATCGGCGCTAATGGCGTCGGCAAATCCACCTTGATGCGCATACTCGCCGGCGCGCTGGACCAGGATTCCGGCGAGGTCTTCCGTCAGCCGGGCGTGCGCATGATCTATGTGCCGCAGGAGCCAAGCTTCGCCGGCTTCGACACGCTTCACGATTACGCAGCGCATGGTCTGGACGATGCCGGACGGCGCGCCGCCGAATACGAACTGAGCGATTTCGGTCTCGACCCCGAGCGGTCGTGTGAGGGCCTTTCCGGGGGCGAAAGCCGGCGCGCTGCTTTGGCGCGCGCCTTTGCAGCGGAGCCCGATCTGTTGCTGCTCGATGAGCCGACCAACCACCTCGACATCGAAGCGATCGAGATGCTGGAAGCGCGCCTGATGGCCTATCGCGGCAGCGCGCTGATCGTCAGCCACGACCGGCGTTTTCTAGAGCGCGTCTCCACCGCCTGCTTGTGGTTGCGCAATGGTCAGGTGCAGCGCCTTGATCGCGGCTTCGGCGCTTTTGAAGAATGGGCCGAACAAGTCGAAAGCGCCGAAGCAGACGCATTGCAACGGCTGGAGACGCAACTGCGCGACGAAGAACGCTGGCTGCAGCGCGGCGTCACCGCCCGCCGCAGCCGAAATGAAGGCCGCCGCCGCAAACTGATGGCGATGCGCAGCGAACGACGCGAGCGCAGCGCACTGCTCAGCAAAGACGGCCCCAGCTTTTCCATGGAAGCCGGTGAATCCTCCGGGCGCTTGGTGCTGGAAGCCAAGAAGCTTTCCAAATCCTGGCTAGACGCCGATGGCGCGCCGAAGACTGTTGTCCAGTCGTTCGACATTCGCATCACCCGCGGCGATCGCATTGGCATAGTCGGCCCAAACGGCGCCGGCAAATCGACCTTGCTGAAATTGTTGCTCGGCGAGATCGCGCCGGATGAAGGTTCAGTACGCAAAGGTTCGAATGTCACCATCGCGCACCTGGATCAAATGCGCGACACGTTGGACTCGAAGGCGACCATCTGGGACACCTTGGCGCCGCTCGGCGGAGACCAAGTGCTGGTGCGCGGCAATCCGCGCCATGTCGCCGCCTATGCCGGCGATTTCCTCTTCGCGCCGAAACAATTGCGTCAGCCGGTCGGCGCATTGTCCGGGGGCGAACGCAATCGCTTGCTGCTGGCGGTGGCGATGACCAAGACCGCCAATCTGCTGGTGCTCGACGAACCGACCAACGACCTCGACATGGAAACGCTCGATCTGCTCGAGGATACTTTGTCGGCCTATGACGGCACGCTGCTGCTGGTCAGCCATGACCGGGCGTTTCTGGATGGCGTCGTGACCTCAATCCTCGCCCCGCTCGGCGATGGACGCTGGGCGGAGACGCCGGGCAGCTATTCCGATTACGAGCGCGAACGCGCGACGCGACTGCAGGCGCGCGAGGCAAAGGCGTCGAAAGCGGCCCCGATTGTGACCCCGGCCTCGACGCCCAAACGCGAAACCAAAAAGCTCAGCTACAAAGACGAGCGTCGCCTCGCCGAAATCGAAACGCTGATGCCAAAGACTCAAGCCGCCATCGCCGCGCTGGAAACGCGCCTCGCCGATCCGGCGCTGTATTCGAAGTCGCCCGCGGAAGCGGCCGCTCTTGCGGATAAACTGGACGCGGAACGCGCGAAGCTTGAAACAATGGAGCTGGAGTGGCTCGAACTGGAAGAAAAGAAACAGCTTTTGGCCTGAGAAAAGGTTGTTTTGCGGCGCCTCTCCAGAATCGGTTATCGTTTGTTAACCTCTGTAAAGGAAATGTGGCGTGAGACTTCAACGGTAACAGGAGATGGCCGAATGATCCGCTCGGCAGCTGTATCCACCGTCGCGTTCCTTGTATTCGCCAACCCCTCTTTCGCGCTGGAAAATGTCCGCCCATCGGGCCGTCCCGAAGCGGCATTGATTGGACAGCCCAGCATCGATCCATCGGGCCAGCACCTGGTGGTCGAACATGAGACGCGCGGCAGCGCCGAACCGTTCGTGGTCCCTGCCTGGACCCCCGCTGTCAGCAACGCATTCTGGACGCCCGGCCCTTATGGCGCTTGGGATTTGGACGCGCCGGATCGCCGCTCTGCCATGCGTTTTTCGGTTTCCGGCGCCTTCCCCGAAGGCGCGGGCGCGCGCTTCGACGCCACGCCGGTGCGTATCCAACCCCGTATGGCTGCTTAGTTTCCAGTCCTTTGACACGTCAAAGCCGCCGGTCGCCCGGCGGCTTTTTGTTGTGCTTTTGTGATCCCAGCCCGGTTTCTAGACTGAAAATTTACCATCGGCAGTCAACAGTCCGCCGCTCGTACGGGGGAGATGCGTTTTGGCGGCAGTTGGCGAACGTTATGCGAAGCTGATGAACTTGGCGCAGGAAGCGTCGAGCGATAAGCGCCGTCTCCTGCTGAACGAGGTGACGGACATGTTCATCGCCTCCCGCGAACAACGCACCGAAATTTCCGAAGATTTGTTCGGCGATATCCTCACCACCGTCGCCGCCGACATGGAAACGGCCGTCCGCGCCGAACTGTCAAACCGCTTCGCCGATATGCCGGACATGCCGCGCCGCCTCGCTTTGGCCTTCGCGCATGACGACGTCATGGACGTCGCTGAGCCCGTTCTGACACGAGCCCGCGTCCTCACCGAACACGATTTGCTCGGCGTCATCGGCGCCAAGGGCAACGACCATATGGAAGCGATCGCACGCCGGCCGATGGTCAGCGAGCGCGTGACCGAAGCGCTGGTGGCGCGCGGCGACGACCGCGTCGCCATCTCGCTGATGCGCAACCAAACCGCCCAGTTGAGCCGCAAGACGATGGAAACCGTCGTCGATCGCGCCGGCAAATGCAAAGAGCTGCACGAACCGGTGATCGAACGCAAAGCGCTGCCGAGCGATTTACTTTTCCAAATGTACGATCAGGTCGAAGCGAAATTGCGCAAGCGCGTGATCGCCCGCTTCGCCGACGTCGACCCCAAAGCGCTCGAAGAAGCCCTCGCCACCAGCCGCGCCAAGATGGCCTCGCTCGACGGAAAGGCGCCGGATGATTATCCCGAAGCCGTCAAATTGATCACCGCCTTGCGCCAGGCCCGTGGCATCAACGGCGCGACCGTCGTCAATCTGATCCGCGAAAAGAAAACCACGGCCTTCTATATCGGCTTGGCCGAGATGCTTGATCTCGACTTCATCATGGTCAAGCGCATGGTCGAAGAACAAGATCTCGACGGTCTGGCCACCGCTTGCCGCGCCGCCGGTTTCGACCGCGCCTTGTTCGTCACCATCGCGGTTCTCTCCGCCGGCGCCGATGACGCCCTGGGGAAAGCCACGCAAATGGGCGAAATGTACACCCGCGTCCCCGTCGAAGCGGCCCAACGCGCCATGCGCTTCTTCCGCCTGCGCCGCTCCGCGGCTTAAGCTTCCGCTTTCATTACAAGTTGCGATCTCAGATTCGCGCGCTGACCAGGTTAGCGCGCCCTATTTTTTGGCGCCAATCGGTCTGAAAAACAGCGTTCTGGGCGCTTTGCCCACTATTTCAGCGCTGGGCATAGGAAGTTCAGCCGACGCCCGCTTGGGTGCGTCCTTAGAGGTGCGTCAGGCATGACTTTTCAAATGGGCAAGCAATTGGTCAAAGGCGGCGGCAAGGCGGAAGAAGCGCCAAGCGTCCGCTTTTTGCGGTCGGCTCAAATTTGCCGAACGCGCGACCTCAAACAGCTCCTGACCTTCAGCGATCTTATCAAGGACGTCGGCGACCTGATCCACGCGCTGCAAAAGGAACGCGGCGCCTCCGCCGGGTTTCTCGGATCGAGCGGAGCGCAGTTTTGCGACGGGTTGCATCAGCGCATCCTGGAGTCCCGCATCAGTGAAAGCGCCGTGCGCAACCGGCTGGATCATATCGACGAACAGCTAGACCGCATGAGTTCGGGCGCCCGCTTCTACACGCGCGTCGCGCTGTGCTTCAAAGCCATGGATGCGATCGACGAGACCCGCCAGCAGATCGCGGCCTTCGCCTTGGCGCCGCAAGACGCGGTCAAAATCTTCACCGACACGATTAGCTCTTTACTAGCGGTAATTTTCGAGGCGGCCGACATCGCCGCCGACCCGACCATCTCGCAGGCGATGGTGGCGCTGGTCAATTTCATCCAGGGCAAGGAATTCGCCGGACAAGAACGCGCCACCGGTAGCGCGGGGTTTTCACGGGGGCATTTTGAAACCGCCGAACTGCGCCGGCTGCGGCACCTTCTGTCAGCGCAGAACCAAGCCTTCCAAGTTTTCGCGCAGTTTGCCGATCCCGCCAATGCGGCGGCGTTCGAGGCGCTCACCAAGAGCGAAGATTCGATTCAACTTGAACGCATGCGCAATGTCGCCTTCACCGGCGGCCAATTTGGCGACCTTGAGAGCATCAGCGGCGAAGTCTGGTACGAACAGGCGACGCGCCGCATGGACGTCATGATGCAGATCGAAAATCAGCTCACCGTGGATTTGAGGCGTGTATGCCAAGCGCGGCTTGCCGAGGCGAGCACCAACGCCAATCTTCCATCCGAGCAACCGAATTTGGGCGCAACGGCGTCGATGGCCGTGTTGGTGCGCGACGCCGACCCCGCTTTGAACGATATCGGCCAAGACGGCGGCGTTGGCCTCTACTCATTGGGCAGCGGCGTTCAACCGAAATTGATGCGGTCCATTCTCGATGTCGTGCAGGCGCAGTCTCGCCGCCTGCACGACGTCAGCAACGAACTGGAATCAGCGCGCAATGCGCTCACGGAACGCAAAGTCGTCGAGCGCGCCAAGGCGCTCTTGATGTCGACCCGCCAGCTATCGGAACCGGACGCCTACGCACTCATGCGCAAGACCGCGATGAATCAGCACAAGCGCCTGTTCGAGGTCGCTGAAGCGATCCTCAGCATGGCCGATATCTTGAAGACATCTGGCGAATAAGCGTCAGCGCTATTTAAGCGCTCGCTGCCGAGCCCATAGCCACTTCATTCACGCCGTGTCGCGTCTTTGCGCTATGGATCATATAGGCCATCGCAATGCCGCCGGTCACACAAACCACGCCCAGCAGAACGTATTCCGGCGACCGGAATCCTTGCGCCCAAAACAGGTATGTGGCGGTGAACCACGACGTTTGCATCCCAATATAGCCGATCCAGGTCGCCAGCGATTGGCCGCGCGCGTCACGCCGGTCCAACATCAACCGTAGACAGAAGAATGGCGTCAGAAAACCGCTCGCGCCGAACGAATAAGCGAACAACGGATCGTTTAACGCCGCGCGCAGTGAGAACCAGCAAACGAAGGCGCCAACAATGCCGCCTACGACATATAAACCCCACATCGTCTGCGAGGATTTCGGCAATACCTCCGCCTTGCCGTACCGGTAAAACTGAATGAGAAAAATCATCTCCAGAGCGGTCGTCACAACCAGCCCGGCCCAGAACGCTTTCAAGTACCAGTGATTATAAACCTCGAACCAATTGTGGAACTGGATCAGAAAGGAGACGTCATGCGCCAGCCAGAAGGCGCATAAGAATAATGGAAACGCATAGGCGCGATCCCGCCGCGCACGCAGAGCCGCCGCGATGAAGAACAGGTAATTAAAAGCCAGGGCGACGGTCGACAGGATCAAAAATCCCTGTTTATTCGCGTCAATGGACTGAAGAAGTGTTTGTGCGTCGTACATAGCGGTCCCCCTCCCCGGGATTGGTCCGCCGTCTTGGGGCGAACTCTATTTGCTGCTGTCGCAGCCGCACTTTAACCGTTTCCCGTTATCAGTGACAGGTAAAATAGTTAGATAGCGTTCTATTTGAGGGCGTTTTTTGGAAAAAGAGAGCGTCTGTCTCCAAACGCCCCTGCTTTACGTCAAATCCCGCTCGCGTGACGCGGAGAATTTGATGTTCGGGTTTTTTTCCTGAACATAGCCAAGCTCCCAATTGTTCTTGGCCAGGAAGACCGGCGATTCATCAATGTCGAAGGCCAGCAGGCTTTGGTTCTTGTCGACAAAACCTTGCAGCGCCGCGGGATCGTCTGAGGATATCCAGCGGGCAGCCGAATACGGCGCAGGCTCGAACGCAACGGCGATGCCGTATTCGTCCTTTACGCGCTCTTCCAGCACTTCGAATTGCAACGCACCGACGGCGCCGACGATCAGATCCGCGCCGATGAACGGGCGAAACAATTGCGTCACGCCCTCTTCCGACAAAGACTCGAGCGCGCGCCGCAAATGCTTCGCCTTCAACGGATCGCCGAGACGCGCGCGGCGCAGAATTTCCGGCGCGAAATTTGGAATGCCGCGAAACCGCACATTGCCGCTTTCGGACAGTGAATCCCCAACACGAAGCACGCCATGATTGGGCACGCCGATGACGTCGCCGGGAAACGCCTCGTCGGCGATTTCGCGATCTTGGGCGAAGAACATCAGCGGATTGTGGACGTTCATCGCCTTGCCGGAAGCCGTCTTCAAACGCATCCCGCGCGTGAACTTGCCGGACGATAAACGCACAAAGGCGACACGGTCGCGATGCTGCGGATCCATGTTCGCCTGGATCTTGAACACAAAGCCGGTGACTTCCGGGTCCGCGGGTTGAATTTCGAAATGTCCGGTTTTGTTTTCGGCCGCCTGTTCGTGCGGCGGCGGCGACAGAGTCGCGATACCGTCGAGCAATTGTTTGATGCCGAAATGGCGCAGCGCGCTGCCCCAAAACACCGGCGTCATATGGCCTTCGCGGAAACTCTTTTCGATGAAAGCGGGACAAATGGCTTTGGCGGTTTGCGATTCCTCGCGCGCGGCGTCGAGTTCATCCCGCTCCAGATAATTGGCGATGGAATTGCTGGAGAGCGACACGCGTTCGGCATCCGCCACCGGCGCGTCGGCTTCCGCGCGTTTGTAGACCAGCAATTCCTCGGTGGAGAGATCAATGGCGCCGCGAAAGCGTTGGCCCGATCCTACCGGCCAGTAAAACGGGCTGGCGTCGAGTTGCAGCTTGTCGCCGATATCGTCGAGCAATTCGAAACTGTCGCGCGCTTCGCGGTCCATCTTGTTGATGAAGGTGATGATCGGGATGTCGCGCAGACGGCAGACCTCGACCAGCTTCAGCGTACGCGGCTCGACGCCCTTGGCCGCGTCCAGAACCATGATCGCGGAGTCCGCCGCCGTCAGCGTGCGGTAGGTGTCTTCGGAGAAGTCTTCGTGACCCGGCGTGTCGAGCAGGTTGAAGACGATGCCGTCGCGCTCGAAGGTCATCACCGAGGCCGAGACCGAAATCCCGCGTTCGCGCTCGATTCGCATCCAGTCCGAGCGGGTGCGCCGGGATTCGCCGCGCGCCCGCACCTGCCCCGCCAAATGGATCGCCCCGCCGGCCAGCAGCAGGCGTTCGGTCAGCGTGGTCTTACCGGCGTCCGGGTGCGAAATGATTGCGAAAGTGCGGCGGCGCGCCGCTTGGGCGCCGCGCGTCAGGGCGTCGGACATAAAACCGGTTCTAAAATAGGCGTCGTTTGGAGCGCGACGGCGTCAGCGCGCCATAGCGCATCGTGCGGCAATTCGAAACCGAATTGCCGTGGTCCGATGCGCCAAATTTTAAATGCAGCGCATGATTCAACGCAAAATCGGCTCTCGCGCGAGATATTCAAACCAACTGCTCGAGATATATCCGATTTTGCGCACCATGCGCTGATCCCAGGCGCGCCGCAGCGCCAAGCCATTCCAACCGCTTTCAGCGCTTCTTCCGGACATAAATCATGGTAAACACATGATTAAGACTGGGGACCGACATGGCGGACTTACTGATTTCTGCGGCAGCGGCGGATCAGGACCAAGCGGAGCGGCTTGGCCAGATTTTCGTTGATCGCGGCTTCAGCGTGGATTGGCTGACCCTCGATCCGTCCGAACCCGGCGCTCGCAGCGCTATTCTGAGCCGCCGCGCCAGCGCGCGCGCCACCCTGGCGCTCTGGTCAAAGCACTCTGTCGCCGACCCGGCCGTCGTTGAGGAAGCGCGCGAAGGCCTGCGCCGCGGCTCCCTGCTGGCAGCGCGGCTCGATGACGCAACGCCGCCGCCGGAATTCCGGGCGGCGGGCGTCGCCAATCTGGCGACCTGGGACGGCTCGGTGAGCAGCACGGAAACTGGCCGCCTGCTGGCCGAACTCACAAAGCTGCTGGAGCGCACCGCCACCCGCCCCGCTCTAGCGATGGCGGCGGCCCGCCTTACCCGCAGCAGCTATGGCGGCGCGGCGCCTGACCTGCGTCCGCGCACGGCGCGTGCGGCGCCTGCCGTCGCCGCCCCGGTTCCGGCAATCGCCAAACTACCGATGCCGGCCACTGTCCCTGCGCCAGCGCCCGTCATCGCGCCGCCCATTCTTGAAACGCCCGCGCCCGTGCCGCATCTGGTGGCGAGAGCCGAGCCCCCAGTCGTGGTGGAAATCGCGAAACCCGTTGCGCCTCCCGCGCAGCCATTGTTCGCGAATGCGCCGATCGCCGAAGCGCCCGTAAGACTGGCGAGCGCAGCCAATGATTCCGGCAGCCTGACGCCGCAGCTCGCGGCCACCACTCTGGCCGACGCGATAAGCCAATCCGCTCCGGTTTTGCGGGAAGTGAAAAGCGCCGCGCAGCAGCCCAATCTTTCACCCGCGCCGATCGCCGTGCGTACGTCCAGCCCTGTCGCCGCCTCAACGCCCGATCCGCAATTCGCACCAATCCCCGAAAGCCAGACGGCGCCAAAGGCGTCCCTGACCCATTTGGACGAGATGTTTCCTAATCCGGCGCCGAAGACCAGGCGGCCGGATCCCGTGGCACCGCCGTCTAAAACGACGACCGATGAAGCCCCCACAGCCCCGGCATCGACAGACCGCCCACGCAAACGTCTCATCAAAGAGCCCCGGCCGCGCACGCGCCAGGACGACATCAATCACGGTTTCGCATGGCTCAGCGGGCTGGCGGCGGCCGGATTGTTTATCGCGCTCTGGCTGCACGAGCGGCCGCAGGATTTCACGACCGCGGCGACACAAACCGCTGAAAAGGAATTTGCCGAAGCCGCGATCGTGCAGCCGCAAAGCGCACCCATGCTGCTGACGCCGCCTGTAGTCGAGGCGCCCGCACCAGTGGTTGCGGCCGAGGCGCCGGTCGTGACGCCGCCGTCAGCGCTTGCCGTGACCGGCAGCGCACCGCCGGCGCAGCCAAAACCAGCGGAAACACAAGTCGCGCCGCCCGCGCCGGACATCAAACCTGCTTCGCCGTCGCTGGCCGCAGCAACCGCAGCGCAAGCGCCGGCCAAGGCCGCCGCGGCGCCTCCAGCAAAGGCGGCAGCGACAGCGCCGAAGCCAAGCCCGATCGCAGCGCCAAAACCCATGCAGAAACTTGCAGCCGTGACGCCTGAAAAGGCCAAGCCCGCCCCAAAACTTGGCGCGCGCATCGCGGTCAACGACCCGCCCGTGCTGCGTCCACGCAGACTAGGCGTCGTTCCCAAAGCTATAGCAGCGCCGAAACCCTTCACCGCGCTCGCCGCCGCAGCGCCTCAGGGCGCGCCGCCTACAGCCTCAGCCGCCAGCGAAGCGCCGTCCGCGCCGCAATCCGGCCCGCAATCGGGATTGTCGAGCGAACGTCTTGCGGCGCTCGGCCAAAGCCTCGACAAAACAGGCGATGCAGCGCCGAAAACCATTGAGGCGCTCGCCAAAGCGAACGCGTCGCCGTTGCCCGCGACCGCCGCCGCGGCCCTTGCAGGATTCGACTCCACGCCGTCCGTCACCGCGTTGCAATTTGAGGGCGATGCGACAGCCTTCCACTTGCCCGGCCTCGCGCCAAGCCTTTTGGCGGCGTGGCAACCATCAGCCGATAGCCCTGCGCCGACACTGACAGTCCCGCTGACCGAAAACGAATGGGATGTCGCCCCGTCGCGCGTCATTGCCCAGAGCGCCTTGAGCGCGGGCGCCTATGCGGATCACATGGTTGGCGCCCGATTGGGCGAACCGCGTGAAATGCTAACCCTTGGCCTGATGCGTCAGACGGGCATTGGCGCGGAACAGGACGACGCAATTGCCTTTGCCTGGCTGCGCCGCGCCGCTCTGGCGAAAGATGCACGCGCGCTATCGGAAGTCGGCGCCTATTACGCCGCCGGCCGCGCCGCCTCTCGCGACGACGAACGCGCCGTGAAAAACTTTTCCCTGAGCGCCGCCTCCGGCGCAGCGTCAGGCGAGACCGCTTTGGGTTGGGCGCTCGCCAGCGGGCGCGGCATCGACCAGGACGCCGTCAAAGCGCGCGCGCTGTTTGAAGCCGCCGCCAATAAAGGCAATGCACTGGCGGCGCTCAATTTGGGTCGGATGCATGCTGACGGCCTTGGCGGCGCGCGGGACGCAGACGCCGCAATCACTTGGTATTCGAACGCCGCAGATCAGGGCTTCGCGCCCGCGCAATACGCCTTGGCGGTCTTGCTGCTGCAAAAGCAGCGCGCGCCGGTCAGTCTCGAACCATCCGGCCCTGCAGGCTCGACAACCGAACCGGCTTTGGCGGCGTTGCGGCTGCAACAAGCGGCGGCGCAAGGCTTTCCCGATGCGCAAGCGCTTTTGGGGGCCCTGTACGCACGCGGGCTTGGCGTCGTGAAGGATGAGGCGCTGGCGAAAGCCTGGTCCGAGCGGGCGCGTCAGATCAGTCAAAGCAAAGCGCAGCAGAAGGTCATTCTGGCCGTGCTGCAGCCGCAAGCGGACGTCCGCTAAACTCAATCGTGATCGCGTTGTTGGCGTTGACGCTGACATACCGGCCCGCCGGCTTGCTCAAACCGGCGATGCGATCGCGCGCGACGCGATTTGTGACAGTCCGCCTACCCTATCACACAACCAGAAGGAGCGCTGCGGAGCGCCTGCAGCCACTCTTTGGGATAGCACTGCAAGATTTTTCGCGCTGTGCGCGATTTGTCGAATATTGCGCGTGACTCGTGGTTAACAAGACGTAAATTCCGTCTATCGCCCATGACCGATGTCCTCATCTCCTACGCGCGCAATGATCGCGGCGTCGCCGCAAGGCTCGCCGCGCGCCTGCCGGAGCGCGACTTGAAGGCAGTTTGGGATTCCAAATTGCTCGAAAGCGGTTTCGTGAGCAGCGCCACAACCGGAACGAGTTGGTCCAATGGCTCCGCTTAGCGCTGTTCCCAGCAGCGGCGGCTCGATCGCCCCTCAACCGGCGCCGGAAAACGCGCCGGTCCACGCCTCGATTCACAGTTCGGTTAACGGCGATCCGCCTCCGGGCGAGACAGCAGCGACGGCGACATTCATCATTATCGCGTTCCTAACCCTGCTTGGCGTCGCCATGGTGCGGCAGGCCGAACGCACGCCCGTCAGCCTCCCCGGCGTCTCCATGGGCGCGGAAGAACCACTGGACGTCCCGGTTCTGATCCCGACGCCGGACGACGAAAACGCGCCGAGCGGCCTGCGGCCTGTGCCCGCGCCTCAGGAATCCACGGGTTCGGTGAGAAAATGACGGCCCTGGCGATCCTCAATCTCGACCACCCACAAATCCGGGTCGTTGTCGGCGCGGCGGCGGATATAGGCGTCGACGTCCGCTTCAGCCGGGCCAACGCCCTGGCGTGCCAAATCGAGCCAGATGCGATCCCCATCCGGGCCAAGCGCGGGAACGTAAAGATTTGCGGTGCCGTCGAGGCGCGCGACCTTAACCAAGATAGCGCCTGCATTCACATCGCCTTTTCGCGCAATCACGGCCATTGCGCCCGCAACTTCGGCCCTCCGGACCAAGGCCGAGGCCCAAAAATCGCTGCGCACCACTTTTTGCATAATCAGAAAATAACCACTGGGGTTGGACTACATCATGGCTAACGGAATCTCGGCTCAACGCAATCACGACTTGATCGCCAAGACTTTGGCGGGCGTTGCCGGCGCCGCAATCGGCATGCTGATTGGCGCGCCCCTGGCGAATGCCCTGACCTTGCCGGAAACCGGGATGGCGCAATGGGGCGTGGCCATGCTGACCGCTTTGCTCAGCTCCGGCGCCATGGCGGCCTGGCTCAGCCATCAACGCGACATGCGCGCCGTTCACCAGACGTCAACGCACCGCCGTTAAACAACGCGGACAATGTTCCGCACCATATCGCTTAAACGCCTCTCCCCCGCCTCCATCTGCATCAGCGCCGCCTTTGCGCTGGGCCTTAGCTTTGGCCTGATCGCCAATAGCAGCCCCGCCTCGGCCGAAACCGACGCCCGCAGCGCGTATTTTGAACGCGTGGCGGCGCTTTCGTTGGACACACGCTGCAGCCTTTTAGCGCCCAGCGCCCGCGCCGCTCTTGAATCGGCCACCTATCAAGCGCGCGGCTCACTCCTGCGCGCCGGCGTCGCCTCCTCAGCGATTGCGGCCGACGCCCGTTCCGCCAGCAAACGCGCCCGCAATGTCGAGTGCGACAGCAAAGACGCGAAAACCATCGCGTCGCGCATCAATTCAAGCTTCTCGGCCTGGACGACCATGCTGGCGATGGACTTCCCCGGCTCCTACCGGACCTGGCAGGCGCGCCGAAATCCTTATGACGGCTGGCTGGTTTCGCAAAACCTTGGCAGCGACATCCGGTTTGGCGTGAAGACGCTAAAGGACGACACTGTCAGCGGCGCACTGGAACTGCCAGTGTCGATGGCCTCGCCGTCTTCGGCGCGGCTGGTATTGCGCGACCCA
>JBEVJO010000365.1:0-8390 GCA_040510175.1 Caulobacterales bacterium | reverse complement strand
ATCTGCGGCGTCGCGTTTAAATGTTCCGCCGCGCCGTTCCATATGTGGACGCCCGACGTTTACGAAGGGGCGCCCACCTCGACGACCGCATTTTTCGCCGCCGCGCCAAAATTCGCCGCCATCGCGGTATTCGCGCGGCTTTTGTACGAGCCATTTGCTAGCCTCACTGAGGATTGGCGGCAGATCATCATCGTCATTTCCATTCTGTCCATGACGGTCGGTTCGTTCGGCGCCCTGGTGCAAAACAATATCAAGAGGCTGCTGGCGTATTCGTCGATCGGCAATGTCGGCTATGCGCTGATGGCGCTTGCAGCGGGTCCGGGCGCGGGCGCTGCAAGTTTGTTATTCTATATGGCCGTCTATGTGGCGACGACCCTCGGTTTGTTCGGCGCTGCGCTGCTGATGCGGCGCGAAGGGCAGGGGTTTGACCAGGTCGATGATCTGGCCGGCCTTTCACAAACGCGGCCTTGGCTCGCGTCAGCTCTGACGATCCTGTTGTTCTCGGTCGCCGGCGTGCCGCCCTTCGCGGGCTTCTTCGGTAAGTGGGTCGTGTTCAAGGCGGCAGTCGATGCGCAACTGACGCCGCTCGCCGTGTTCGGCGCTCTCGCGAGCGTCGTCGCCGCTTATTATTATCAGCGTATCATCAAGGTGATGTGGTTCGATTCGCCGAAGCCTGCATTCGACCGTTCGAGTTTGGGCGCGGCGTTTGTGGTTTTGATTGCGGCGATCGCAGTGGCGCCCGGCATCTTGTTCTTGGGATGGCTGGAGCTCGCGGCGGATCTCGCCACGCGACAATTCTAGGCCGGCGCTTTGACGCTCGGCGCCACGCTATCCGCAGAGCTGAGTAGGGCGCCTCTCGCCGTTTTCGACGAGTTGGATTCCACCAAGGAAGAGGCGCGCCGTAGGGCGGCGCTTTCAGTTGAGCCCGGCTGGATATTGGCGCTTCGACAAACGGACGGCCGTGGCCGACAGGGAAGAGAGTGGCAAGCGCCGCCCGGAAATTTGTCGGTGACCGGATATTGCTTTCATCAAAGCCCCATCACCGAATTGCCGCAGCTGTCCTTTGTCGCGGCGTTGGCGGCCTATGACTGCGCCGCCGCTTTCCTGCCGGAAGGAAGCGCCGCGCTTAGCCTAAAGTGGCCCAACGATATCCTTCTTGGGGGGCAAAAGCTCGCGGGTTTGCTCTTGGAATCGGGGCAGGGTTCTGGCGGCGGCAACTGGGTCAGCATCAGTGTGGGCATGAATTTGGCCGCAGCGCCTTCAGCCGAAATGATCGGGCAAGCCGCCGCTTGCATCGCCGAGCATTGTCCACCGCCAACGCCCGCGCAAGCGGCGCGCGCGTTCGAAAAAAGCCTCATTGAGCACCTAAACACCCTTGAAGAGTCTGGGTTTGCAACCATTCGGCGCGTCTGGCTTGAGCGGGCGGCGGGTCTAGGGCAATCCATTAAAGTCCAATTGCCGCACGAGACGCTTTTGGGCGTGTTCGAAGGCCTTAGCGAAGATGGTTCGTTACTGCTAAAGGTATCAGAGGGCGACATACGAGCGATCACGGCGGGCGACGTGTTTTTTGCTCAGGAAACGGATTAAGCCGATGCTGTTGGCGATCGAGCAGGGCAATACCAACACACTGTTCGCGGTTCACGACGGCGTCACTTGGCGCGCCCAATGGCGGACTCAGACCGAGACGACCCGCACTGCAGACGAATACGCGGTCTGGCTACACTCGCTCCTTGGCATGAATGGCCTCGCACTGAAGGAACTCGACGCCTGCATCATATCTAGCGTCGTGCCGCAGTCGCTGTTCAATCTGAAGAACCTGGCAAGACGCTACCTTAACACCGAACCCTTAGTGGTCGGCGAAAACGTCGACCTCGGCATCGCGATCCGGATTGCGCGTCCATCTGAAGCCGGCGCCGACCGCCTTGTGAACGCTATCGGGGCGCATATCGAATATCCCGGAGCGCTCCTGATTATCGATTCCGGCACAGCCACCACCTTCGACGTTATCGGCGCCGACGGCGGCTTTGAGGGCGGCGTCATTGCGCCAGGGATCAATCTTTCCTTGCAGGCCCTCCACAATGCGGCGGCGAAATTGCCGCGCATTGCCATCCAACGTCCAGCCGGGGATCGCGTCATCGGGACGGATACCGTGTCGGCCATGCAGTCCGGCATCTTCTGGGGCTACATTGAATTGATCGACGGGCTGGTCAGGCGCATCAAGGCCGAGCGGCGCGAAGAGATCACCGTGATCGCCACGGGCGGCGTCGCCTCACTGTTCGAGGATGCGGCGCAGACAATCGACCATTACGATTCAGACCTGACGATCCGGGGTCTCTTGGAAATCTACCGGCGCAACACAGCTTCTGTGCCGGTCACATAGAAACAGCATGAAACCAAACAAAAGCGACGAGCTCGTCTTTCTGCCGCTCGGCGGCTCGGGCGAGATTGGTATGAATCTCAACGCCTATGGCTATGGTCCGCCGGATCATCGCCAATGGGTAATTTTGGACATCGGCGTTACCTTTGGCGACGCCTCGACGCCCGGCGTCGACGTTATTATGCCGGACCCGGCCTATCTCGAATCCGAACGCGATAACTTGCTCGGCATCGTGCTGACGCATGCGCACGAAGACCATATAGGCGCGATTGGCCATTTGTGGCGGCGCTTGCGGGCGCCCGTTTATTGCACGCCGTTCACAGCCTTTCTCGTCCGCGAAAAACTGCGCGAGCATGATCTTCTGGATGAAGTCGATCTGCGTGTCCTGCCCATGCGCGCCAGCTTTGAACTTGGACCGTTCCACTTCCGCTTTGTGACCCTGACCCACTCAATCCCCGAGCCAAATGGCGTGGTCATCACCACGCCGCTCGGCGTCGTGATGCATACCGGCGATTGGAAGATCGACCCCGATCCCGTCGTGGGAGATCAAACCGACGCCGCTGCGCTGATAGAAATCGGCAAGAACGGCGTGCTCGCGATGGTCTGCGATTCCACCAATGCGCTGGTGGAAGGAAGCGCCGGCTCGGAAGCCGACGTGCAGACTGAACTGATCAAGCTGATCGGCGAGTTGAAAGGGAAGGTGGCTGTGGCCTGCTTCGCTTCCAATGTGGCGCGCTTAACCAGCGTGATCGAAGCGGCGCGCCAAGCCGGGCGGCAAGTTTGCTTGGCAGGACGTTCGATGAAGCGGATCACCGCCGCCGCACAAACGGTCGGACTGCTCAGCAATACCGGCATGTTCGTCTCCGAAGACGAGGCACAAATGTTGCCGGATGAAAATATCTTGTACCTCTGCACCGGCTCCCAAGGCGAACCGCGCGCCGCTTTGGCGAAAATTGCGCAAGGTAACAATCCAACCGTCAAGCTGCGTAAAGGGGACACGGTCGTGTTCTCCTCGCGTGTCATTCCCGGCAACGAATTGCCGATCAAGGACGTGCAAAACCGGCTGGTCGAGCGTGGCGTCAATGTGATCACCGAGCGTGACCGCCCCATTCACGTCTCCGGTCATCCCTGCAAAGACGAACTACGCCAGATGTATCAATGGGTGCGTCCGAAAATCGCGATCCCCGTGCACGGGGAGTCGCGGCACTTGGCGGAGCACGCCGCGATCGCCAAGGAACTGCAGATTGAAGAAACGGTGATCCCGCGCAACGGCGATATGATCCGGTTGGCCCCAGGGCTGGCAGAATTGATCGACGAGGCGCCGCATGGCCGCTTGCACCTCGATGGCAATCAACTTGTGCCGGCGGACGACGAAGCCTTGCGCGAGCGCCGCAAAATCGCGGTCGTCGGTCACATCACGGTCACCGTCGCCATAAACGACCGGGGCGCACTTCTGAGTGGCCCCGCCATCTGCATGCGCGGTCTTCCGGATTTCGATGACAAAACTGAAGGCGAGGCGATAGAGGCTCTGGAGGAAGCGGCGGACGACGCTTTCCAGGCGCTCAAGCCCAAACAAAAAGCCAATATCGAATTGGTGGAGGAAACCCTGGAGCGATCCGTTCGGCGGGCGGCCGAGCGCATCTGGGGCAAAAGACCGCTCGTGGATGCGATGGTGCTGACGGTCTGAGACCGTCTATATTCAGCTCTCACGCAAAAACCGGAAGGGATCGGACATGAAAATCGGACGTCTTAATCATATCGGTGTTGCGGTGCCCTCCATTGCAGAAGCTGCGCAGCACTATCGCGATATGTTCGGCTGTGAGGACATCACCCCAATTGGCGAAATGCCGAGCCAAGGTGTGCGCTTCGCCTTCGTGAACCTACCCAATAGCCAGATTGAGCTGATCGAACCGCTGGGCGAGAAATCGCCGATCCTCAAGTTTTTGGAAAAGAACCCGAAGGGCGGACAGCACCATGTCTGCTACGAAGTCGAAAACATCCACGAAGCGCGCGACGCCATGATCGCCAAAGGCGCCACGGTGCTCGGCGAACCACGGATCGGCGCGCACGGCACCCTGATCATTTTTGTGCATCCCAAGGACTGTAACGGCATCCTGACCGAGCTGATGGAAACGCCGAAAGAAGCGCATTAATGGCCACCAATCCCGTTTTCGCGCTGGCGCTGTATTTGATCTGCTGGTGGATGGCGTTGTTTTGCGTCCTGCCGATCGGCGTACAGGGCCAGCATGAGGACGGGCTACCTGATCGGGGACACGACCACGGTGCGCCCAAGACGCCGATGCTGAAGAAAAAACTTCTATGGGCCAGCCTCTTGGCGATCCCGTTCTGGGCCGTTGCGCTGGCTTTTGTGTTCTTCGATCCGCTTCGCATTCGGTCTTGAAACAGCCCTCCGGCGGCCAATTTTAGACTTTATAGACAGGGCGCTGGGCTCAGTTTAAGCCAATCCGGCTATCAGAATTCGAGTCCAATAGGGCCGTAAAGAGGGTTGAGAATGCAACGCGCCCTAAGCGTTACACGCGCCGCAAACTTCCCGGATTGGTATCAGGCGATCGTCAAGGAAGCCGATATGGCGGAGAACTCTCCGACCCGCGGCTGCATGATCATAAAGCCTTGGGGCTATGGCGTCTGGGAGCTGATCCAGCAGCAATTGGACCAGCGGATCAAGGAAACCGGCCACGACAATTATTATTTTCCGCTTCTCATCCCGATGAGCTTCATCGCCGCGGAGGCCGAACATGTCGACGGCTTCGCCAAAGAAATGGCGGTGGTCACGCACCATCGCCTGAAGATGATAGACGGCGAACTGAAGCCCGATCCGGAAGCTGAACTGACCGAGCCCCTCATCATCCGTCCCACGTCAGAAACCATCATCGGTGACGCCTTTCAGCGCTGGATCAAATCGTATCGCGACTTGCCGCTGCTGTTGAATCAGTGGGCCAACGTGATGCGCTGGGAAATGCGGACGCGCTTGTTCCTGCGAACGGCCGAGTTTCTTTGGCAAGAGGGTCACACCGCGCACGCCGACCGCGAAGACGCGATGGGCGAAACGATGAAGATGCTGGAGGTCTACCGCGATTTCGCCGAGACGTATCTCGCCATGCCGGTCATCGCTGGAGAGAAGCCAGAGAACGAGCGTTTTCCCGGCGCCGACAACACCTTCTCAATCGAAGCCATGATGCAGGACGGCAAGGCGCTGCAGGCCGGAACGTCGCATTATCTAGGTACCCACTTCGCCCAGGCGCAGAATATCCGCTACCAGGACAAAACCGGTGGCGAGACGTTGTGCCACACAACGAGTTGGGGCGTTTCCACGCGGCTCATCGGCGGCCTGATCATGACGCACGGCGATGACGATGGCTTGCGCACGCCGCCGGCGGTGGCGCCAAAACAAATCGTGCTGATTCCAATCCTGCGCGACAAACCCGAAGACGCGGACGTGCTCGCTTATTGCGACGCGCTGGCGAAGGAATTGCGCGGTCAGGCCTTCATGGAACGCCCCCTGCGCGCGCATGCCGACAAGAAACACGGACGTTCCGCCGACAAGCGTTGGGACTGGGTGCGACGCGGCGCGCCGCTGATCCTGGAGATCGGGCCACGCGATGCGACCAATGGACAAGTCACCCTGATCCGCCGCGATCAATTGCGCGACGGCGAAAAGATCAAGTCAACGCCGATGGCGCGCGCCGAGTTCGTAAGCCAAGCCAGCGCCCTGTTGGCGGAAATCCAATCCGCGTTATTTGCTGAAGCAAAAGCGCGTTTGGACGACAACATGAAAGACGACATCACCACCTTCGACGCCTTGCAAGATTATTTCGGCGCGGATGAAAGCGCCGAGTTCAAAGGCTGGGCGCGGGTGAGTTGGTGCAAACCAACGGGCGGCGAGCTGCAGGCAATAGGCGACAAACTAAAGGCGCTTAAACTTACGATCAGAAACGCGCCCATGGCTCAGCCTGCGACTTATGGGCCATGCATATTCACCGGCGCGCCCGGCAAAGAACTCATTATCGTTTCGCGCGCTTATTAGGGAAAACTCAGTGGCGTTCACATCCACGGCAAAGCCCTTCGGCCCCTTCGAGCGCTCCTTATCTTGGCGCTATCTACGCGCCAAACGCGCCCATGGCGGCGTGGCGTTGATCTCGATTATCTCTTTTGTGGGCATCATGCTGGCGGTGGCGACCCTAATCATCGTCATGTCGGTCATGAACGGGTTTCGATCGGATTTGCTGTCCCGCATTCTGGGCGTTGACGGACACGTATTTGTGCAAACCGACCAGACGGAAACCTTAGCCGTCACGCAAATGGCCAAACAGATCCAGAAACTTCCCGGCATCACGCATGCATTTCCTGTGGTCGAAGGTCAGGTCATGGCGTCCGCTGACGGGGGCGCAACCGGCGCGCTGGTGCGCGGCGTGAGCGCCGGCGACATGAAAACCCTAAGCCTCATATCCGATCATATCGTCGACGGAAGCTTGAAGAACTACGATGCGGGCGAAGACGGCAGCGATCACATCATTGTCGGCTATCGTTTGGCGGGGAGGCTTGGTCTTAAAGCCAGCGATCAAATTACGCTGGTCGCGCCCAGCGGATCGGCCACTCCCTTTGGCATGATACCAGCGCGCAAGGTTTATACGATCGCGGGACTCTTCGATTCCGGTATGTCGGAATTCGACGCGGCCTATATCTACATGCCGCTCTCGCAGTCCCAGCTCTTCTTCAATCGGGGCGACACCGTTGACCGCCTGGACGTTCGCTTGACCGATCCTGATCGCTCGGCCGAAGCGATGGCGTCCATTCGAAAGCTGGTCGGCTCGGACTACCAAATTCTTGATTGGCGCGCCCGCAACGCCAGCTACGTGAATGCGCTCCAGATCGAGCGCAATGTGATGCGGCTGATTCTGATGCTGATCGTCGCCATCGCGGCCATGAATATTATTTCCGGCCTCGTCATGCTGGTGAAGAACAAGGGCAGGGATATCGCCATTCTGCGGACAATCGGCGCGTCGAGCAATTCGATGCTGCGCGTGTTTTTCATGACGGGCGCGGCCATCGGCGTGTTCGGTACGATCGCCGGACTGATCTTGGGCGTGCTGTTCTGTATCTACATCCAGCCAATTCAGGACTTCATTGCGTGGGTCACCAACGCCGACCTTTTCAATGCCGAAATTTATTATCTGACCCGCATTCCCGCGAAGATCGAGTGGTCGGAGGTGTCGATCATCGCCTTCTGGGCTCTCGTCATGTCGTTCGTTGCGACCCTGCCGCCCGCATGGCGCGCCTCTCGACTCGATCCGGTGGAGGCGCTCCGTTATGAATAGCGATTACGCGTTGAAACTGCGCAGCGTCGAGCGGCACTACAAATCGGGCGCCGGGATGCTCGAAGTCCTGAAAGGCGCCGATCTGGATCTCAAGAATGGAGAGGTCGTTGGTTTGGTTGGCCCCTCAGGCTCCGGCAAATCGTCGCTTCTGCACGCCGCTGGATTGCTGGAAAAGCCCAGCGCCGGCTACATCACAATCGACGGCGAAGAGTGTGAAAAGCTGTCCGACAGCGAACGAACGCGCGTGCGACGTGAGAAACTTGGCTTCGTGTACCAGTTTCACCACCTGCTTCCAGAATTCTCAGCCATCGACAACACCGCGCTTCCGCTTCTGATCGGCGGCATGAAGCGAAGCGCCGCAAGGGAACAAGCCGAACGCTTGCTCGTTGTTTTGGGCTTGCAAGGGCGGCTAGAGCACCAGCCGGGACAATTGTCCGGCGGGGAGCAACAGCGCGTGGCGATCGCCCGCGCGCTCGTCAACAAACCGCGTCTGATCCTGGCGGACGAGCCCACGGGCAATTTGGACCCCGACACGTCAAAGGTCGTGTTCGATGCGATGTTCCAGTTGACGCGCGCCGAAGGGGCTGCTGCAATCATAGCCACCCACAATCACGAACTGGCCGGCGCGATGGATCGCGTCGTCACCCTCAAGCAAGGGCGCGTCGAGGCCTGGAACC
>JBEVJO010000364.1:0-11015 GCA_040510175.1 Caulobacterales bacterium | reverse complement strand
GCGAAAGCGGGCGCAAGAACTCGGCGTCGCATTGGAGGATGTACGCGGTACGGGACCGGAGGGGCGCATCACGCCGGCTGATCTCGAAGCGTTCGCCAGCGCGGGCGGCCGGCAGATCAGCGTTGTAGGCGGCGTCCGGCGCACTGCGGTCCGTGATCAGAAGATCATCGGCTTGCGGCGCAAGATCGCCGAGCGGATGCAGGAGTCCAAGCGCCGCATCCCGCATTTCGGCTATGTCGAGGAATTCGATCTCACGGAGCTCGAATCATTGCGGAAGCAACTGAACGAGGAACGGGCGCCGGATCAGCCGAAGCTAACCTTGCTGCCTTTTTTCATACGCGCGTTGGTGCTGCTGCAGCCGGAGTTCCCGCATATCAATTCGCGCTATGATGATGAGGCTCAGATCCTACATACGCACGAAGCGGTGCATGTTGGCGTCGCCACGCAAACGTCCAGCGGCCTTATGGTGCCAGTGGTCCGGCATGCTGAGGCGCTGGACATATGGGATGCCGCGCGCGAGTTGGCCCGCGTCACCGCCGCCGCGCGCGACGGCTCGGCACCGCGAGAAGAATTGAGCGGATCGACCATTACGCTAACCTCGCTGGGTGTGCTAGGCGGCATCTCCGCGACACCGGTGATCAATGCGCCGGAGGTGGGGATTATTGGACCAAACAAATTGGAAGAGCGGCCCGTCGTGCGAAATGGTCAGATCGTGATACGCACCATGATGAATGTTTCCACCGCGTTTGATCATCGCATCGTGGATGGCCATGACGCGGCAAGCTTTGTGCAACGCTTGAAGCGCTTGATTGAGCAGCCCGCACTTTTGTTCATGGATTCTGGAGTTGCTCAATGAGCGGACGGCCCTTGGATGTCGACAAGCTGCTTGCCTACAAGATTCCGGGAGGCGGTGGTCCTTACACGGCGGACGATACGATTCTTTACGCACTGGGCGTTGGCGCTGGCTTGGCGGACATCGATGAGCTGGCGTTTGTCTATGAACGAAAATTGATGGCGTTGCCGACCATGCCGCTGGTTATGGGGACCGGCGGATTCTGGTGCGCAGACCCTGCGGCGGGCTTGGACTGGCCGAAAATTCTGCACGCTGAGCAGGTGCTCACCCTTTATCGCACCGTAAAGCCACAAGATGTAATCGCCGGAGAGACGCGGATCATCGACGTTGCCGATAAAGGCGAAGGAAAGGCTGCGCTGATCTTGGCTCGGCGAACTGTCAAAGACGGCGACGGGCGCATGCTGGCCGAAATGGACGAGGTCTGGATAGTGCGCGGCGCCGGCGGTTTTGGCGGCAAGCGCGAGCTCGATTTCACCGCTCCTCCGCCAATGCCAGGCCGAAAGTGCGATCTATCCATCGAGCTGCCGACATCGCCGCAACAAGCTATGATCTATCGCCTGTCGGGCGATCGAAACCCTTTGCACATCGAACCAGAGACCGCGCTTCTCGGCGGTTTGGATCAACCCATTCTGCATGGCCTTT
This sequence comes from Caulobacterales bacterium, assembly GCA_040510175.1. GTDB lineage: Bacteria > Pseudomonadota > Alphaproteobacteria > Caulobacterales > Aquidulcibacteraceae > JBEVJO01. The sequence continues at coordinate 9,520 of JBEVJO010000364.1, read as the reverse complement.
CCACGATGGGACTGGCCGGGCGGGCGCTGATCCATCGTGTCTGCGACGGCGATCCGCGGCGTTTGACCGGTCTCAGGGTGCGGTTCACCGCGCCGGTCATTCCGGGCGAGTCCATCCGAACCGATATTTGGGTCGAGGGCGGCAGCATCCGTTTTCGAGCTTCGGCGCCGCAGCGAGGGCTGGTTGTGCTGGATGGCGGCAGCGCCACCCTCGATACGTTCGTCGCGGAAGTGTAGGACGCACGCGGGCCCCGCAATATGCGCCTCAAGACGCGTCTCGACAGAATGGGAAGTTCGGGTACAAGAACGGCGGACTGGCGCGCTGGGGCCCAGGTTGATTAGGCATTCCGGCGTCCACATCGGAATCAACAAAAGAACTGATATTTTTCAACAATTAATGAAAAACCATCAAAGGGATTGTGAGGCAAGCTATGGCCAAAGGTAAAGTCATCATTTCATGCGCCGTGACGGGTTCGATCCATACCCCGACCATGTCGCCGCATTTGCCGATTACTGCCGCGGAAATCGCGGAAGGCGCGATCGGCGCGGCTGAAGCGGGCGCTGCGATCCTGCACTTGCATGCGCGTGATCCCAAGGATGGGCGTCCGTCTCAAGATCCGGCTTTGTTCGAACCGTTCTTGAAGGTCATCAAGCAGCGCTGCGACGCCGTTTTGAACCTGACCACCGGTGGCCACCCGTCCATGACTTTGGACGAGCGTTTGCGGCCGGCGACCACCTACGCGCCGGAAGTTGCCTCCTTGAACATGGGCACGATGTCGTTCGGTCTGTTCCCGATGTTGGATAAGTACAAAGACTGGAAATACGACTGGGAGCCCGCGCTGCTCGAAGGCTCGAAGGATTTGGTGTTCAAGAACACCTACAAAGACGTCGAAGGCGTTCTCGCCAAGCTGTCGCCGCTGGGCATCAAGTTCGAGTTCGAGTGCTATGACACCGCGCACTTGTACAATCTCGCGTACTTCCTCGACAAAGGCCTCGTGAAGGGTCCGCTCTTCGTACAGACTTGTTTCGGCATTCTGGGCGGCATCGGCAGCCATCCTGACGACGTCATGCATATGAAGCGCACCGCTGACCGTCTGTTCGGCAATCAATACGAATGGTCGGTTCTGGCCGCTGGCGCGCGCCAGATGCCCGTTGTTGCCATGGCGGCGTCGATGGGCGGCAATGTCCGCGTTGGTCTGGAAGATTCATTGTGGGCCGGTCGCGGCAAGCTTGCCGAGTCCAACGCGCAGCAAGTGACGATGGCTCGCAACATCATTGAGAATATGGGCCTGTCTGTGGCCACGCCGGATGAAGCGCGTGAAATCCTCGCCCTCAAGGGTGGCGATAAAACGAACGTCTAATCCAAAATAAGATGGCGCGGTTCTATCCAGAACCACGCCATTTTTTCTTTTTACGCTAAATATACGGTGACGCGCTGCGGCTAGCAGCGCCGGCTCAGAGGCGGATATGTCAGACAAGAAAATCATTGCGGTTGCGGGCGGCACAGGCAATCTGGGCGGCGCGCTGGCGTGGCGCCTCGCTAAAGCTGGACACAGAGTGATTATCGGCTCGCGTTCCGCCGAAAACGCCCAGAAGGCGGCGGCTGAAATGGGCCACGGCGCCGAGGGCAAGTCCAACGCCGACGCCGCAGCAGCGGCGGAGATCATCATCATCGCCGTTCCGTTTGCAGCGCAGGAAGCCACCTTGCGCGATATCGCCCCGCACGCAGCGGGCAAGATCGTGGTGGAAACCACGGTGCCGCTTGTTCCGCCCAAAGTGATGCGCGTGCAATTGCCGGATGAAGGCTCAGCCGCTGTTCGGGCGCAAGGCATTCTGGGCGATCAAGTGAAGCTCGTCTCGGCGTTTCACAATGTGGCTGCACACAAGCTGGCGCAGGACATGGACGTCGCCTGTGACGTCCTGGTATTCGGCGACGACAAGGAGGCGCGCGGCGAAGTTGTGAAGCTGGCTTCAGATGTCGGCCTACGCGGCATCCATGCCGGGGCGCTTGTCAATTCGGCCGCAGCCGAGGCGCTGACCTCGATCCTGATCTTCATCAACAAGACCTATTCCGTCGACGGCGCGGGCATCCGCATTACGGGTGAGTTGCGCGATCCGGCGTGATCTGCGCCAATCGCGGCCATGATCGAGATCATCCCGTTGCAAGACATGCCGGAGGTCGTCCCAGGCGACGACCTCTCGGCGCTTATTGCTGCGGCGCTTGCCGACGCAAACGTGACGCTGCGAACCGGCGACATTCTTGTGGTGACGCAGAAGATCGTTTCCAAAGCCGAGAATCGGTTTGTCGATCTCAGCTCCATTACGCCGGATGAAACGGCGATCGCGCTGGCGGAACGCGTGCGCAAGGACCCACGGCTAGTCTCGCTGGTGCTTGCGGAATCCACCGCCATCGTGCGCACCGCGCCCAACGTCCTGATTACGCGGCATCGTCTTGGGCTTGTGATGGCGAACGCCGGGATCGATGCTTCCAACCTTGGAAAGGGCGACGGCGAGCGGGTTCTGCTCCTGCCGGAAGATCCAGACGCCAGCGCGCGAAGGATCGCAGAGGGCTTGTCACGCCTGTGCGGCGTTGCGCCCGGCGTTGTTATTTCCGACAGTTTCGGCCGGCCGTGGCGCTACGGCGTGGTCAATGTCGGCATTGGCGCTTGCGGCATTGAAGCTCTTATCGACCGCCGGGGCGAGAGGGACCGCGACGGCCGGGAATTGCTGGTCACACAAGTCGCCTTGGCCGACCTGATCGCATCCGCGGCCGGCCTCGCGGCGGGCGAGGGCGCGGAAGGCATTCCAGTCGTGGTGGTGCGGGGCTACGCGCAATCGCCGCATAAGCCCGCCACCGCGCTGATCCGTCCGCCGGAAGAGGATCTTTTCAGATGAATGTGGTCGTGCTGACCGGCGGCGTTGGCGGCGCCAAATTGGTGCGCGGCCTGATGCTGGCGATGCCGGCGGAGCGCATCACAGCGATCGTCAATACTGGGGACGACTTTCAGCATCTGGGTCTGCATGTCTCGCCTGATATCGACACGCTGCTCTACACGCTGTCCGGAAAAGCAAACAAAGCGCAGGGCTGGGGCCGCGAAGGCGAAACTTGGCGCTTTCTCGAGGCGGCGCGGTCGCTGGGGGCGCCAGACTGGTTCCAACTCGGCGACGGCGATTTGGCGTTGCACGTTCTGCGCAGCGCACGCCTTGCGGCGGGTGATAAACTATCGGCGGTAATCGCGGATTTTGCGGCGGCGTGGGGCATTGGCGTGCGCATCCTGCCGATGAGTAATCAGCCAATCTCCACCATCATTGACACGGATGAAGGCGTGCTCGAATTTCAGCGCTATTTCGTTGAGCGCAGATGCGCGCCGAGGGCGTTCGGCATTCGCTTTCGCGGTGTTCAGGACGCTGAGCCCGCGCCGGGCGTTTTGCAGGCGATCGCCGCGGCCGACGCCATTCTGGTCGCGCCGTCCAATCCCTATCTCAGTATTGATCCCATTTTGGCTACGCCTGCGCTGGCGCCGGCTTTGCGCGCGGCGGCAGCGCCCGTTATCGCGGTGTCGCCGATCATCGGCGGCAAAGCGGTGAAGGGCCCAACCGCGAAACTGATGCAGGAATTCGGGGCACCGGTGAACAATGCTTCTATCGCACAGCACTATGGCGGCTTGCTGAATGGCATGCTGATCGACGAAGGCGATCCGGCGCCGCCGGGTGATTTGATGATCGAGCGCACGCGGACTTTAATGAAATCCGATTCAGATCGGCGTCGAGTTGCTGAAGCGGCGCTGAAGGTCGCTGTGAGACTTGGCCGGACATGAGTTGGACCGCGCTCGTTCCGATGAAGCGGAAAGGCGTGCAGAAGTCGCGGCTGGCGGGACGGCTGTCTGACTCTGAGCGCGCCGCTCTTATGGAATTCATGGCGGCGCATGTATTGAACGTGCTGGCCGATGCGCCGGAGATCGCGCGCGTCCTGGTGCTGTCTCCGGACGCGCCAGTTTTGCCACGGTTTGGGTGGGTGGAGGACAAAGGCCGTGGACTGAACGAGGAATTGAGCGCGTTCCAAAAAACGTTGGAGAGTGGTGGTCTCTTAATAGTGCATGGCGATGTGCCGCTGCTCACTGGCGCTGCGATTGGCGAAATGCTTTGCGCGGCCGAGGCCGCCGGTTGCGCTATCGCGCCAGACCGCCACGGTACAGGAACCAACGCACTTGCCCTCAAAACCCCCGGCAGCTTTGTTTTTGCTTTCGGGGAAGGCTCGTTCGCCAAGCATCTATCGGCCTTTCCGGACGCGGCGGTGGTGCGGATAGAGGCTCTCTCGCATGACGTCGATACGCCGGACGACTTGGAAGCGGCCAGGGCCAATGGTTTTCGTTGGGACGCGCCGCCGTATCCGTCACGCTGAGGGCCCATTCCAACGCAGGATTGACGAGCCCGCCGCAGCGCGTCATCAGGATCATACGCGGCCCCGTAGCTCAGCAGGATAGAGCAGCGGTTTCCTAAACCGGAGGTCGGAGGTTCGAATCCTCTCGGGGCCGCCAGTTTCCCTGTAGGCCATCACCCAAGCCTTCAATTGTTAGCGAAAAATCTCCCTGGACGATCCCGGCGTTTCAGTGATTGTGTGGTGCAAAGCATCGCATTCTCGTCTGTAGGGCGCGAGTGGCATTTTCAAGGGAGAGAACGAATGGATACGAGCGCTTTTGCGGAGACGATGTTGCAGGCCATCGTGAACGACATGGAGTTCTTCCTCGCCAATTCGCAGCCGGACGTGGTGCTTGAGTTTCCGTTCGCGGCCTCGGTTGGCATGGTGGCCTTGGTCGAAGGCAAAGACAAAGCCCGTAAGTTCCTTGAAACTCTGCCGTCCGTATTACCGGACGTGGTTCTGAAAAACGTTCGCGTGACGCCCTTCGCCGATCCGAATGCCGTGTTGCTCGAATATGATAGCGACTGCCCCAAGGCGAAGAACTACAAAAATCAATATATCACGATCATGAAATTCCGGGATGGAAAGCTGACCTTGTTCAAGGAGCATTTCGACACGGTTGAAGCGAAGCGCGCGCTTGGCGGCGGTTGATCATCGCATCGCCGCCCGTTTGCGGTCGCGACTGACCCGGCTCGCGCAAGCGCTGCTCTTTGCCGCGTTTGTTTGTGGCTGTGGTCCGAAAGCTCCCAAGGGATTGCAGGCGGGAGAGCGCGGCGGGGTCATCCGTGTTGCGCCGGATGGCGCGCTTGCTTTGAGCGAGGGTTTGATCGTGCGTTTGGCGGGCGTGGACTTGGCGCCGCCCGCGCCGGCGCCGCTTCCGCTCACGCCGACTGAAAAACCGGTCAAGCCCAAGGAACCATTGTTCCGTACGCTGCTGATGGATCAGGCGATGGGGCGTGAGGTGTGTCTGTTCTATGATGGACGCCGACGTGACATGCGCGGCGCTGCGACGGCGCAAGTCTTCGCCAAGACCGAAGCTGGCGATTGGGTATGGCTTCAGCAGGCGTTGCTCATCGCGGGCGCGGCGCGGGTGCGCACCACGCCCAACGACCGTGCGGCTGCGGCGCACTTGTTCGCGGCTGAGCGTTCAGCGCGCGCCAAAGCGATTGGCCTATGGGCCGATCCGCGGTTCATGATCCGTGACGCAGAGGATCCAGCGGCGTTACTGAAGGAGACCGGGACGTTTGTGCTTGTTGAAGGTCTGGTGCACATAACCGCAAAAACCAAAGACCGCGTCTTCCTGAATTTCGGCGATGATTACCAAACCGATTTCACCGCTTCGATTCCAGAAGAGGCCTGGTCGGCCTGGCCTAGCGGTGCGCCGGATTTGCTGAGCCTAAAAGGCGCCCACGTTCGCGTGCGCGGGGTTCTGGAAGACCGCAATGGACCAAGTCTTGAGCTGACGCATCCCGAACAGTTGGAATTGCTTCCGGCCGAAAAGGGCTGAAGTCAGCAATCTGGCATTAGGCTTTGAAGTTCGACGGCGCCGAGCTCCGCCATGATGCGTTGTCGCATCTTCTCCAGCGCCGCCACCTCGATCTGCCGCACTCGCTCCTTGGTGACGCCCATTTCCGCGCCGAGCGCCTCTAACGTTTTGGGCTCGTCACTGCCTCGGCGGGCCATAATGACGGTGCGCTGGCGCGGGTTGAGTACAGCTAGCGCCGTCTCCAAAACGCGTTTGCGCACGACATCATCATGCGCGGCGATTGCGGCCACCTCGGGGTGTGCGTTGTCGTCGATCAGCAGTTCCTGCCATTCCAGGCCGGCGTTGTCGTCTCCGGCCACGCGCGCCGGTGCGTTCAAGCTTGGGTCGGCGCCGCTCAAGCGCACGGCCATTGCTTCCACGTCCGATTCCTTGACGCCGAGGCGCGCCGCGATTGCCATCCGTGCGTCATGATCCGGTAGCGTGTTCGTCAAGTCGCCCAAAGCGGCGCGCAGGCCGCGCAGTTTGAAGAACAAGCTCTTTTGATTGGCAGTCGATCCGAGACGGACAATCGACCAATTGCGTAGAATAAAGTCCTGGATGGCGGCGCGAATCCACCATGCCGCGTAGGTGGAAAAACGGAGGCCGCGTTCGGCTTCGTAGCGGTTCGCGGCGTGCAACAGGCCGATGCTGCCTTCTTGAATGAGGTCGCCTTCCGGTAGGCCATAGCCTTTGTGTCGGCGGGCAATGGCGATGACTAAGCGCATATAGGCGCCGGTGAGGCGATGCAGCGCTTTTTGATCGCCGCCTTGACGCCATGCGGTCGCGAGGGCCGCTTCGTCTTTCAGGCTAAGCATTTCGGCGCGCATTGCGCCGGCAACGAACCTGTCGGCTCCAGCATCGCGGGCACTATAGCGCGTTTGGCTCATGGGGAGGATAAATTCTCGGATTACTCTCGGGTTCCGAGTCTACGCACTGGAAGCGCGATCCGATCTGTCGTCACGCAAAAAAGCGCCCGGCTTTGGGCCGGGCGCTTTGCAGTCTGAAATGCGGACTTTTTAAGCGGCGCGCTTGGTGAGAGAAGCCGACAGTTTCGCCATCGCTTCTTCACGCTCGATATTCTCGACCGCGGCAAGCTCGCGGGCCAGCCGGTCCAGCGCCGATTCATACAACTGACGCTCGGAATAGGATTGTTCGGGCTGATCGGAGGCGCGGTGCAGGTCACGCACCACTTCGGCGATCTGGACTATGTTGCCCGAATTGATCTTAGCTTCATATTCCTGGGCGCGGCGGCTCCACATGGCGCGCTTGATGCGGGCACGGCCGCCCAACGTCTTCAGCGCGTCCTCGATCACCTGCGTCGTGGCGAGTGGGCGCATGCCCGAGGACCGCGCTTTTGCGGTAGGGACGCGCAGCATCATCTTGTCCTGCTCAAAGGCTATGACGAAGACTTCCAACTGGTAGCCGGCGACGGTTTGGGTTTCGATACCGACCACGCGGCCGACGCCGTGCGCTGGGTAAACGATGTGGTCGTTGACCTTGAACATCGGCTTTTCAGGCACAGCAGCAGGCTTAGGCGCGACAACCACCGGAGCGATTGGCGCAACAGCAACTGGCGCGGCGGGGTTGGGCGCTTGCGCTACAGGTGCTGGAGCGGGCTGCATCGCAGGTTTCGCGGCAGCGGCGGCTTTCTGGTTTTGCCGGGCCAACGCCGCCTTCAAAATGGCTGCCTTGGCGTCGATGACGGTTGCGCCTGGTTTTGCGGCCGGTTTGGCTTCAGCCTTCTTCGCCTCCGGCTGTTTCGCTTCGGGCACGGAGACAGTTTCGGCTTTTTTGGGCGCGCCGGCTTTGGCTTGAGGCGCCGATACGGCGGCTTTCTTCGTAGGCTTTTCGACTTTTGCAGCGGGCGCAGCGGATTGAGCCGCCGGTTTCACGGGGGGCTTGGCTTTTTTGACAGGCGTTTCAGGGGCCGGCGAGGCGATGGCTTCGACGGTCTGAGCTGCTTTGGGGGAAGCCTTTTTTTCTGGGGCCTTTGCCGGAGACTTGGTCTTGGCTTCGGATTTCGGCTGTTCGGCCGACTTTGAAACGCCCTTTACCGGCGCCGTTTTGGCTTCGGCTTTCTTTGGCGCCGGCGCCGCTTTCGGCGCAACCGGGCGCGCTTCCGTGCGGCCGGACTTGGTTGGTGCGGAGGTTGGCGTACGAGCGGCTGTTTTGGCGGTCTTAGCTGGCGCTGCGGCGGCGGCTTGTGTAACTGGGCTGGACTTCATTTTACCTGCTGGGGCTTTGGTCGCCGGCTTTTTCGCCTGTTCCGGCAATTCTTTAACGGATTTTGCTTCAACCGGCTTCGTTGAAACTAGCTTTTCTCCCGGCGTTTTCTCTTTCGAGCGCGCCTTGGCTGGCGCTCGTTCGGCTTTCGGCATCACGGCGGCGGCGATGACTGCTTTCGCAGCCGTCTTAGAAGCTGAATTTGCAGCTTTCACGTCCTGTTTGGCCATTGCGGGGATCCTACGCTTACCGACGACAAATTTGCCTTGGCGCCAAAGTATTGGCGTCAAATGCTCAGTACCGCCCATTTAGAAGAAACTGACCAGCGAACACTCGCTTGATCAGCACTCTAATCCCCAGCCGCTCCCCCAAAGCGTCCGTTGACGCAAATTATGTAGCATAAAACTGAGCGCTAGGGAAGGCTTAGCGCTGTCATCATCCGATCAGCCCAAGACCTCGTCTGTTAACTATCAGCTGCCGGAGCCCGGCTTGTCACTGAAATACTTGGCGAGTTTGCCTGTTTCCTTGCCCAATTCGTCGGCGTCGGCAGGAGCGGGGATTTTGACCGTGATGTTGGGCCAAATTTTCGCAAAATCGGTGTTTAATTTGAGCCAACGGCCGTCCGCGTCATCCTCGGTGTCCGGTTTGATGGCGTCGACGGGGCATTCCGGCTCGCAAACGCCGCAATCGATGCATTCATCGGGGTGGATAACCAGCATGTTTTCGCCTTCGTAGAAGCAGTCCACGGGGCAAACTTCAACGCAATCGGTGTACTTACAGCGAATACAGGCGTCGGTGACGATGTAGGTCATAAGGTTAAAGGCTCTAAACTAACGGCTCAAAAGCCCGCCCAAAGGCGGGGCCAAATTGCGCGGCGGCACGTGAATGTCAATGTAGCTGGGCTAAAGCATCAATCGCGCCAAAGCTGGTTTGGTAAAAGCAAACCGTAAATGTGTGATTGAAAAAAACGTCATCTGTCAGACCGCCGGCGGCTCAAGATCAGAATTTGGATCTGACTCGATCAATTCATACAGCCCTCGGGCTTCCGGGGCGGGTCCTCGCCGCTCGCCAAGCGCGACAATTCGCGCCTGAATCGGGCGTCCGGCCAAGGCAAACACCAGAATATCTCCTGGCCGGATCGGAGTTCCGGGCTTTTCAAGGCGCACTGGCTGCCCGCCGGGAGTAAGGCTGGCCCGCCGGACTTTGCCACGATCGACGAATTCAGCCGCCAAGGCCCTAGTTTTCAAAAATCGGGCGCGCCAGAGCCAGACGTCAATGCGGCAACTATCGTCTGTTTTGCCGCTCATGCGGAGCGCGGACCCGTTACGGAAGGCCGCGCTCGCCTGCGGCGTT
>JBEVJO010000363.1:0-6326 GCA_040510175.1 Caulobacterales bacterium | reverse complement strand
GTTCCGCGATATCGTGGCGCACGATTTCTGGTTCCGAACCTTCGATTACTGGCGGCGCACCAGCAATCTCAATAACAGCCAGACGCGGCTCGGTGCGGATGGCCCCGCGACCTAGGGGGTCGCGATGCGGCATCCGGGCGTGCGCTGCTGGCGCGCCAGAGCAGGCTTCAGCGAGCCGCTGGTGGTGCCTCGCTGCCAGGGCTATCCGCCCGGTAGGACGGATGCGGAAGGCCCGACGATCGGCGGCCACTTGGTTCCTTTAACGGAGCTGCTCGCGGCTATTCCTGAACCTTCCCAATGGATTACCCCAGGGGAGCGCGCGGCGCAAATCCGCCAGCGCGAAAAAGAATTCGCTTTGCGTTACAGAGAGTAAGCGTCGACTACGATTTGCCGCTTGACGGTACGTAAGTTATTACTTACCGTAAGTAATGACTTACGAAATGGCGCTTCTTGCTTTGTCTGATCCCACTCGCCGCGCGGTGTTCGAGAAACTGCGCGCTGGACCGGCCTCCGTGCAGCGGATCGCGGATGGGCTGCCGGTGAGCCGCCCGGCGGTCTCCCAGCATTTGAAGGCGCTGAAGGACGCCGGGCTGGTGCGAGATGAAGCGCGGGGCACCGCGCGCATCTACAGCATTCACACGCCCGGCCTGCGCGATCTGCGGGACTGGCTGGACAGCTTTTGGGACGAGGCGCTGGATAATTTCAAAACCTATGCGGAGAAAGACCAATGAGGGTCGTGGAGCTTGGACCGATCGTCAAAACTGTTGAAGTGCGGCGCAATCCGGCCGACGCCTTTCGTGTGTTTACGGAAGAAATAAACGCCTGGTGGCCGATGAAGCGCCACTCGCGCGCCAAGGACGCCGCTGGCGAAGTGACGGTGCGCGTTGCGTTTGAAACACGAGTCGGCGGCCGTATCTATGAAACGCTGAACACCGGAGAAGAACGCGACTGGGGCGAGGTACTGGCCTTTGAGCCCGGCAAACGCGTGGCGTTCAGTTTCCAGATGGGACGCGCAAAAGACAAATCCGGCGAGGTCGAGGTGCGGTTCGATCCGCTCGACGACAAAACCTGCCGCGTGACGCTGACGCATTCGCACTGGGAACGCTACGAAGACGCGGAAACGATGCGCAAGGGATTCTCCGGCGGCTGGGAAGCCGTCTTTGTCGAGGGCTTTGGCGGTTTCGCCGGAACCATCTGAGCGCTGTTACGATAAACCACTTAGCTTTGCAGTGCAGGGCGCTGAAGCCTTACGCGCGACCGTTTTCAGGCAAAAGTTCCAAAAAGAACGAGGATTTTCGATGATCACAATTTCCGCTTTCAAATGGGTTCCGGAATTTGCCCAGGGTCAGGTCCGCGATCTGCGCGCGCGCTGGGCGCTGGAAGAGGCCGGCCTCTCTTACAAAGCAAAGCTGCTGGAACAAGGCGACCAGGATAAACCGGAATATCGGAAGCTGCAGCCGTTCGGCCAAGTGCCGATCCTGCAAGACGACGATCTGGTGCTGTTCGAGTCCGGCGCCATCGTTTTGTATATCGGCGAGCGCAGCGAAGCTTTGTTGCCAAACGATTCGGCGGCGCGTCATCGCGCTACGCAATGGCTCATCGCTGCGCTCAATTCGATCGAACCATTCGTGCTGAATGTCGCGCTGATCGAGTTCTTTTACGCCAATGAGGAATGGGCGAAGCTGCGTCGGGAGGGCGCCATCGCCTTCCTGCAAAAGCGATTGCTCGGATTGTCGCAATCCTTGGGGGACAAGCCGTTTCTGGACGGTGACATCTTCACCGCCGGCGATCTGATGATGGCCACCGTGCTGCGTATCCTAGACCGCACCGATATCGTGCGGAGCGATGCGCGCCTGAACGACTATGTGGACCGCTGCACGGGGCGGCCGGCCTTCAAACGCGCGCTTCATGCGCAAATGGGCGACTTCAAAGCCGCCGCCTAATCCGGAGAGAGTCGATGACCACGCACAAAATCGCACCGCGCGCGGAATGGCTGAAGGCCCGGGTGGCGTTGCTCAAGGAAGAAAAGGAACTCACCCAGCGCAGCGATGAAGTGGCGCAAAAGCGGCAGGATTTGCCCTGGGTGAAAATCGATCAATCCTATGAATTCGACACAGAGCAGGGAAAAGCGTCGCTGCGGGATTTGTTCAAAGGCCGCTCGCAGCTGCTGATTTATCACTTCATGTTCGGCCCGGACTATAAAGCGGGCTGTCCGTCTTGCTCGGCGATCGCCGATGGCTTTGACGGGGTGACCACGCATCTCGCCAATCACGATGTGATGCTGTGGGCGGTCTCTCGCGCGCCGCTGCCGAAGTTGCAGGACTACAAAAAACGTATGGAATGGGAATTTCCGTGGGCGTCATCGTTCGGCGGCGATTTCAATGCCGACTTCAACATTTCGTTTACCGAAGAAGAACAGCGCGCCGGCATCGATTATAATTACCGGACTGAAACGTCCTTTGTCTGGAAACCGGAAGCCGCGGGCGGCGGGGCGCAGGCGGAAGCCCAATTCGCCAAGACTTGCGGCGTCGATGCGCCCACATATCAGCGCGAACGGCCGGGCATGAGCGCCTTCGTGTTGGAGGATGGCGAGATCTATCACACCTATTCCGCTTATGCGCGCGGCGTGGACGGCCTTTGGCCAATGTATCAATGGCTCGATCGCGCGCCCAAGGGGCGCAACGAAACCGGCCCATGGTGGAAGCGCCACGATGAATACGGCAAATGAAGGCGATCATGCGAGAGGCGCGCGCAGCTCAGGATGGCGATGGAGTGGCGCATAGAGCGTCGAAGATATTGAGTTTCGCCGCCGCGCCGACATTCGCCGCCATGGGGCTGCTTTCAATCTTGCAAAGTGGCCCATCGGAAATGGTCTGTGCGGCGGCGTTTGGAGCGCCGCTTAATGGCATGATAGGGATGTATTGGCTGATGAGCGCGTTTCATCTCTCGCCTTGGCTAGCATTGAGTGCGACCACAAAAAGAAACCCCGCCGTTTGAGCGGCGGGGTTTCCGGCATGTGCCCTTTGTGCCCAGCAACAGCTAGGCTTTGATCAGGAAGCGGACCACCGCGCGGCAATCGCGCATCCTGCAAGAATTCCAAATTGTCGGCGGCCCGATTCAGTCAAGCTTGACGTCCAGCTCACCAATCGCGCCGTGGCTTCGCGTTGCCGCAAAGCCCCTGGACTATACCAGGCGGAGTATCTTCCATGGGAATCCTCCATCGCTGTTGATCCTAACCGCATGCGACCCGCTGCGCCTGCCTTACGCGGTTTCTTCGCCGGCCTTTTTGTCCGCTAGGCCCGGCGGCGTCACGCCCTGTAGTATCGCAAGGGCACGATCCAAAACCGCTGCGGCGAAAAAGCGTTCGCGTTGCAGCCGGGAAATCATCTGCCTGTGAGCGCGCGCTGTCAACATCGCTGACACATTCCATGCACGAAATTTGACAACGCCCGCGTACGCTTACTGGTAGTTTTTCGCGAGGCCGGCGCGGCGATGCGCCAGATCCGCTTCGCGCTCTTGCGGCGTCACTTTTGCGGCGCCTTTGAGCAGCTTCGGCAGATCGGCGGTCTTCACCAATTTTGCCGTTGGCACCACGGGGCTCTTGGCGACGTAATTGCGGAACACCACAGTCCCCTGACGCCGGCTGGCCGGATCCAGCCAATTCGCGACACCAGGATCCTTCTGTGTAATGACCATCCGCAGCTTGCCGTCTGAATCGAGCTTTGCCTCGGCCATATTGACGGAGCTGTGCCGCTCCCAGAAGCCAAGCGAGCGTGACCAGACGTCGCCGAGTTGCACTGACCAATAAACGCCATTGGGCATTTTCGGCCAAGTGAGCACCAACGCTTCATCGTCTTTCAAATCGAACGTGCCAAGCGCGTATTCAGAAGACGGGCTGCCGACTTCGCCGTCCGTGGTGCCGGGGCGGTAGGAGAGCTTATTCACGCCCTTTGCACCCTTGATGTAGTTGTCCAGCAAATCGACATTGAAGATCTTGGTGATGTAGCGGACGAAATTCGCGGCGCGCGTGATGCGCTTAGCGACTGCCGCTTCGTCGAACTCATCGGCGGCGTATTGGTCCGGTGCGATCTGGCTCGTGCGCTCGACGGTCACTTCGGCCGGTGCGTCATTCCAATCCGCCATGGCGAAGCGGAAGAACAAATATTGGTAATCCACGGCGGGATCGAGCGCGATCCAATTGCCATCCTGCTTCGGGCCGCCGACCGTGATCTCGAATGTCCCTTCGGCATTGGTCTTCATCTCAGACAAATTGTAATTGCCAACGGTTTTGACGCCAGGGTCGCCAAAGACGCCGTTGAAGACTTGTATCAAGCCCAGCTTGCTGCCGTTCAGTTTGCCCTTCAACTTGTAGGTCTGCTTTCCGTCGACGAACAGGTTTCGGTAATCCCAGTCAGGCCCGTTCTGTCCGAGCGTGTACATATTGGTTTGCCAGCTCAGATTTTTATAGATGCGCGGATTGGTCATGCGTGGACCGACGACGAAATTGTAAGCCATCGCCTGCATCTCGATCAGCGTGTGGTAGGCCTTGGCGCGCACTTCCGGGTGTTGGATAAAGCGGGGCGTGGCTTCCATTTGCGCGCGGGCTTCGTCCAGCGCCTTGTAATAATCGTCCCAGGCGGTGCGCAGGCCGGGGCTGGTCGCCGCCGCCGTTGCTGCGGGCGCGGCCGTGGGCGTCGTTTGCGCCATCGCGCCGCCGGCTGTGAGCAAAACGGCCGCAGCCGCCAGTGTCAAAAATTTTCGCATTTGCCTCTCCCTTAAACGCCCGTTTGATTTGTACGCGCGAAACCCGCGTCCGGCGCGCCGAATTGTTGGAAGGCGCACTCTGCTTAGTCCAATTGTGCGCCCGCCCACCGTGCAGCCGACGATAGACAAGCGGTTGATCTCCTCCCATATTGATACTGTTTAGAAATAATAAGTTGCGCGCCGCTCGGGGCGTGTGCGCGGCGAACGGAAAAGGGAACGGGATGTGGGTGAGTGGGACCGCGCGCTTCTCCATGCGCGCATTAATGTTGCTGACCAGCTTGGCTATGCTGGTTTTCGCAAGTGCGGCGCCAGCGCGCGCTGAGACGCCGGCAGAAAAAGGCCTCGCCATCGCCAAAGAACAGGACAAGCGCGAAAGCGGCTGGAAAGATTATTCGGCGCTGTTTGCGATGACCCTCCGCTCGGCCGAAGGCAAGGAAGCTTTGCGTCAAATGCGCATGCTGAACATGGAAGTGAAAAATGACGGCGACAAATCGCTGACGGTTTTTGATGCGCCCAAGGATGTGAAGGGCACGGCGCTTCTGACGTGGTCGCACAAGACCGCCGATGACGATGTCTGGCTCTATCTGCCGTCGCTGGCGCGCGTGAAGCGCATCGCCAGCAACAATAAGTCCGGCGCCTTCATGGGCAGCGAGTTTGCGTTTGAAGACATTTCCTCCACCGAAGTGGAAAAATATACCTACAAATATCTCCGCGACGAAAAATTGGACGGTCAGGATTGCACGGTGGTTGAGCAGGTTCCGACCTACGCCAATTCCGGCTACACAAAACTGGTCGTGTGGCGTGACAAAGCCGAATATCGAACGCTGAAGGTGGATTATTACGACCGCAAGAGCCAGCACCTGAAGACCATGCGGCAGTCGGATTACAAGCTTTATCTCGACGACTATTGGTTTCCGGGCCGCTATGAGGTGAAGAACCACCTGACCGGACGCTCCACGACGCTGCTGATGCAGAATTACAAATTCGGCAATGGCTACACGCCGCGGGATTTCGATCAGACCAGTTTAGAGCGCGCGCGCTAGCATTTTCATGGCGCGGGAGCGGCTTCTTCTTCCATTGCTGTTGGCGTTCGGCGCGGGCCCTGCTCTGGCCGCGCCGGATTCGGTGCAAGTGCGGCTCGACGTCACCGGCGAATTCCGTGGCTTTCCGCAAAGCCCGCGCGACAGGCGGCAGGAAGACGCGGCTGTGTCCTTGGCTGCGCTCGGCCGCATGGATGTCGAATGGCAGGGCGGCGACCTGACGTTGGCCGTGTCGCCATTCGCGCGGATCGATTCGACAGACGATGATCGTAGTCACGTTGACATGCGCGAATTCGAATGGCGCTATCGCGCCGGCGACCTCGATTTTCGCGCAGGGATCGGCAAGGTGTTCTGGGGCACCACCGAATTCGTGCATCTTGTCGATATCATCAACCAGACGGACGGCGTTGAAAGTATCGACGGCGAGGACAAACTCGGCCAGCCTTTGGCGGCGGCGTCGTACACGACGCCGATCGGGGTCTTTTCCGGCTTTGTGCTGCCTTATTTTCGCGAGCGCAATTT
>JBEVJO010000362.1:0-3776 GCA_040510175.1 Caulobacterales bacterium | reverse complement strand
GCGCATGATGCAGGCGCTGGACATCCCGCACGACAAGATGAACGTCAACGGCGGCGCCATCGCCATGGGCCACCCGCTGGGCGCCACCGGCGCAATGCTTTTGGGCACCATGGTCGACGAACTGGAGCGCGCCGACAAAGAGCGCGCACTGGTCACCTTGTGCATCGGCGGCGGCATGGGCGTCGCGACCGTGATTGAGAGGGTCTGATCCGATGGAAAACTTCACCATTGAAGTCGATGGCGACGGAATCGCGCTGATTACATTCGACGTGCCCGGCAGGTCGATGAATACCGTCACGTTGAGCGCCACACGCGATCTGGTTCAAGTTGTCGAACGGATAAAGACCGACGCCAGCATCAAGGGCGCGATCCTGCGCTCGGGTAAAGAAACCGGTTTTTGCGCCGGCGCCGATCTCAGCGAGATGGAACAGCTCGCAGGCGTTGAAACAACGGCGGACGATGTTCTGGCCGTCAAAAAAGAAGTTTTTGAAACGGTCGGCGCATTGTCTCGCGCCTTCCGCGCTTTGGAAACCTGCGGCAAGCCGGTCGCCGCGGCGCTTGAAGGACTCGCTTTGGGCGGCGGCTTCGAAATGGTTCTGGCCTGCCATTATCGCGTGGCCGCCGACAATCCGAAATCGCAATTTGGTCTGCCGGAATCCAAGATCGGTCTGTTGCCCGGCGCCGGCGGCACGCAGCGTCTGCCGCGCCTGATCGGGTTACAAGCGGCGGCGGGCATGATCCTGGAAGGACAATCCAAGAAGCCCGCCGAAGCGAAAGCGCTCGGCCTGGTGCACGAACTTGTGCCGCCGGGAGAGGCCGTCAACGCCTGCCGCAAATGGCTAGCGAGCAATCCCAAAGCGGTCGCGCCGTGGGACGAGAAAGGCTATCGCTTCAAGGAAGGCCCCTACGCGCCGGCCGGCGCCATGCTGTTCATCGGCGGCATCGCCATGATGAGCAAACAGACCAGTCTGAATTACCCGGCGCAGCGCAATATCATGAGCTGCTTCTACGAGGGCCTGCAATTGCCGATGGACGCGGCGTTGCGTGTGGAGCTGCGGTACTTCGCCAACACGATCGTGACCCCGGAAGCCAAGGGGATGATCCGCACCCTGTTCAATTCCATGCAAGCCCTGTCCAAGGGTTCGAACCGGCCGCAAGGCATCGCCAAGTCAGATCCCAAGAAAGTCGCCGTGCTCGGCGCGGGCATGATGGGCGCGGGCATCGCTTACGTGCAGGCGATGGCCGGCATTCAAACCGTGCTGATCGACCGCGATCAAGAAGCCGCCGACAAAGGCAAGGCGCATGTCAAAGACCTGCTGGACAAAGCCGTCGCCAAAAAGCGCATGGATCAAACCAAAGCGGACTCCGTACTGGCGCTCGTTACCGCAACACCCGACTACAGTCTGATCAAGGGCTCTGACCTAGTAATCGAAGCGGTGTTCGAGGACCGCAACGTGAAAGCCGAAGTGACCAAGAAAGCCGAAGCCTATCTCGATCCCACCGCGATCTTCGGCTCGAACACGTCGACCCTTCCCATCACCACTTTGGCGGAAGCCAGCGCCCGGCCGAAAAACTTCATCGGCGTGCATTTCTTCTCGCCGGTCGATCGCATGGGCCTGGTCGAACTCATCGTCGGCAAGAAGACCAGTCAAGAAGCCATCGCCAAGGCGATCGATTACGTGCTGAAAATCCGCAAGACGCCGATCATCGTGAATGATGCGCGGGGCTTCTATACCAGCCGCGTCTTCTCGACCTATGTGCGCGAAGGCGCCATCATGCTGGCCGAAGGCGTGAAACCCGCCATCATCGAAAATGTCGGCCACATGACCGGCATGCCGCGCGCGCCGCTGGAAATGGCGGACGATGTCGCGCTGGACCTGATCGTGAAGATCGCCCGCGCCACCAAGGTCGATCTCGGAGTCAAATATCAGGCGACGCCGGCCGACGGCGTGTTCGAAGCCATGGTGAATTCTTTCGGACGCCAGGGCCGCAAAAACGCGAAAGGCTTTTACGAGTACCCGGCCGACCCAAAGGCTAAGAAAGTCCTTTGGACCGGTCTTTCCGAAATCGCCAAGCCGGTCATCACGGAGTGCCCGCCCGCGCTGCGTGACGAGTATAAAAAGCGCCTTCTCTATATTCAGGCGCTGGAGACCGCGCGCTGCTTCGAGGAAAAGGTGATCACCGATCCACGCGACGCCGATGTGGGATCGATCCTGGCCTGGGGCTTTGCACCCTATTCAGGCGGCGTCATTTCGCTGATGGATTGCATGGGGCTCGATAAGTTCGTCGCGGAGTGCGATGTGCTGGCCAAAAAATACGGCGCACGTTTCAAGCCCTGCAAGCTTCTTCGCGACATGGCGAAGAACGGCGAAAGTTTTTATGGCCGCTTCGGCGGCGAAGCGGCGAAGGCGGCGGCATAAGGCGCCTTGCGCCTTCGCACGCCGGAAATCATTGGAACCGTAGAAAGCGTTCGGGCATTTGCGCCCCAGCGGAGAAGCTGAATGGATTGGTCTGCCCTAACCCACGGCCCGATGTGGGAGCGCTACGGCGACGAGCTCATACACGGCGCGCTGAACTTCGCTGGCGCCATCATCATTCTTATTGTCGGTTTGTGGATCGCCGGCGCGGCGTCGCGGATGGCGCGGAAAGCGGCGGGCAGAGCCAAGCACATCGAGCCGACCTTCGTTGTGTTTTTCGGCTCGATCGTCCGTTATGCGATTATCTCCATCGTGATCGTGGCGGTGCTGCAGCGCTTTGGCGTGCAGACCACGTCGATCATCGCGGTTCTGGGCGCTGCAACCCTAGCAATTGGTCTGGCGCTGCAAGGCGCGCTCTCCAACGTGGCGGCAGGCGTGTTGATCGTTCTCTACCGGCCCTATCGTATCGGCGACTATGTCGATATCGTGAACGGCAAGCTCGGCACGGTGCGCGAGGTCAATGTCTTCACCACCGAATTGTCCACACTGGACAACATCAAGGTCGTTGTCCCCAACGGCCAGATTTTCGCCAACCCCATTTTGAACTATTCGACCAGCGATACGCGACGATTGAACCTCGAGTTTCATGTCGCCTATGGCGCGGATCTTCAGGTCGCGATCAATGAAGTACTGGCAATGCTGAAAACCGATCAGCGCCTGATGCCCCATCCCGAAGCCGTGGTTCGGGTGGCGAAATTCACCGACGCGGCAATCGTCATGCAGGCCGTGACCTGGACAAAAAACCACAATATCCAAAGCCTGACGCACGAATTGTTGACGGCCATTTACCATCGCCTGAAGGCCGCGAACATCGCGCAAAAATAGCGGGCGCACCGAAATCCGCTTTCTTTCTTCGGAAAATCCGCCCTATGCGCCGACTTGCTTCCAATTCGAAGCAACGCTTTTGATCAAGCTTAAACAGCATTCGGCAAGGATGCGGCGCTGAAGTTCCGCGTCTAAAAGTTGGCCTGTAATGACCCTGCGCACCTCGCCGCAATCCCAATTCAATCCAGGCGCGCTCTGCGTGCTGGTGGCGGACGATCACGATTACATGCGTACGATCATGATCGAGGTGCTGCGCGGCGCCGGCGTCGGCCGCATCTTGAGCGCCGGCAGCGGCGACGAAGCGCTGGAGTTGATTGAGCGCTACGAACCGGATGTCTTGATTTCGGATTGGGCCATGGACGGCATGGACGGCTACGAACTGGTGCGCGCGATCCGCGCCAGCGGCCGCACCAACCGCGACATGCCCGTCATCATGATGTCGGGCGACACGCGCCGCAGTCAGATCGACGAAGC
>JBEVJO010000361.1:0-7875 GCA_040510175.1 Caulobacterales bacterium | reverse complement strand
GTGATGGCGGAGGACATTTGCGATCGCCTGGAAAGCGTCAATCGCGACTTCCCGGCAGTGCTGGAGCTGTCGGCGCAAGGCGGTGCGCTGTTGACCGAGGCGCGCGCGCGTCCAGGATTAGCAACGCGGCTCGGTTTTTGGACACAGACCGATTTCTCTGCGCGCGCGCTGCCATCCACTGCCGCCGATACAGGCCGCGCGGTGGTTGACGAAGAGGCGCTGCCGTTTGCGGAGGGCAGGTTCAATCTTGTCGTTGCGGCGGGCGGCCTGCATTGGGTCAATGATCTGCCGGGTTTGATGCTGCAGGTTCGGCGTTTGCTGCACCCTGACGGCCTGTTTATCGGCGCCCTGTTTGGAGCAGGTACGTTGCGCGAACTGCGGGAGTGCTTGCTGGCGGCGGAAGCCGAACTTACCGGCGGGGCTGCGGCGCGCGTATCGCCGTTTGCTGACGCGCAGGACATGGCTAGCCTATTGCAGCGGGCGGGATTTGCGCTGCCGGTCAGTGACGTGGACACCCGCGTCGTGCGATACGCCAATCCAGCGCGGCTGCTCGCGGATCTGCGCGGGATGGGCGAGACGGCAGCGCTGGCGGCGCGTCCGCATCGCTATTTGCGGCCGGATGTGATCGCCCGCGCGATTGCGCTCTATGCCGAACGGTTCGCGGACCCTGACGGAAAGGTTCGCGCCAGCTTCAATATCGTCACAGCGACTGGGTGGGCGCCGCACGAAAGCCAGCAGCAACCCTTGCGACCGGGGTCGGCCAAGACACGGCTGGCGGACGCTTTGGGGGTGGTGGAACGCTCGGCAGGGCAAAAGTCCACTGATTCGTAAGGTAAGGCGCTGATTCACCACCTTGATTTCTTGCTTGCGCCGCTTTTTAGCTATTTGTGGAAATCCAATATTCGCTACGGAGAGTATGAGGGCGGCGCTGAGTGCTTGCGCGCGTGCCTCAGGCTCGCCACCCTCTCGCAAATGAGTCGCGGATAGGACCGCGAGGAGATCAATGCTGGGTTTGTCGTTCAGAATGAGCAGGTCGCGCCGCCGGCGCATTGCTACGCCGCTCGTCGCGTTGGCGTTTGCGGCGTGCGGCTTTGCGTCTGCTTGGGCGCGTACGCCCGACGACTTTGCCGATCTCGTCGATCGCGTTTCGCCAAGCGTCGTCAATATCTCGGTAGCGCGACCAGGCAAGATCGGCGATCCCGGTAATTCGCTGGGCTCCGGCTTTATCATCGACGCCAAAGGCGTGATCGTCACAAACAATCACGTCGTGGCGAATTCAGATGAAATCACTGTCGTTTTGGCTACCGGCGAGGAACTGAAGGCGAAAGTGGCCGGCCGTGACCCGGCGACGGATATCGCCATCCTGCGAGTGACGCCGAAAGCGCCTTTGCCAGCGGCGCATTGGGGCGATTCAAAAGCCGCGCGCGTCGGCAACTGGGTGTTGGCGGTCGGCAATCCGTACGGTCTCGGTTCTAGTGTGTCTGTGGGCATCATTTCGGCGCGCAACCGCGATTTGCGATTGGGGCGCTATGACGACTTCATCCAGACCGATGCGGCCATCAATCTTGGTTCGTCTGGCGGCGCATTGTTCGACATGGATGGCGCGGTGATCGGAGTCACTTCTGCTTTGGTGTCGCCGAGCGGCAATTCGGCCGGCATCGGTTTCGCTGCGCCATCAGAGTCGATCCGGCGAGTGGTGGCCGATCTGATGGATGATGGCGCCGTTTTGCGCGGCTGGCTTGGCGTTACCGTGCAAGATCCCGGCGCGGAACTTGCGTCGCCATCTGCAGCGCCAGGACGCGGCGCTCTGGTGACAGCGATCGACGGGGCCGGCCCAGCCTCCAAAGCGGGCCTGCGCATCGGCGACGTGATCTATTCCTTCAACGGCGTCGTCGTTACTGACACGCGGGCGCTGAACCGCATGGTGGCGGACAGCGCTGGCAAACGTGTGCGCATCGACTTCCAGCGTAGTCCCACCAAGCGTCATTACATATCGGTCGATGTTTCGACGCGGACCGGCGCGGGCGCCAGCATCAAGCAAGCGACGCCGCCCGCAACAGCGCAGCTGCCAGCGCTCCAGTCTAATGGTCTAACCTTGGCGTCCCTGACGCCGGCTTTGCGCAAGCGGTTCGGCGTCAAAGATGCCGTGGACGGCGTGCTGGTCTCGTCGGTGGATGCGAAGACCGACGCGGCCGGCAAGGTGCAGGTCGGTGACGTGCTGATGGAGATTGACTTTAATGACGTGCGCACGCCCGGCGAGGCGAAGCAGCGTCTGGAAGCGAGTGGCGCCAAGCCGTTGCTGCTGGCGATCCATCGCGATGGCGCAACGACCTATCGTTCGCTCAAGCGCGCCTCCCAATAATGGCCCGCGACAAGCTCATTCCCGCTAGCCCAAGCGACGACGAATATGAACGCGAGCAACGGGGCGAAAAGATTGCGCCGCTCACCGGCGACGATCCCTTTGCGCTGTTCGCTGATTGGTTTGCGCAGGCCACCGCGAAAGAGCCGAATGATCCAAACGCGATGGCGCTGGCCAGCGTCGACGAACACGGCGTACCCGATGTGCGCATGGTGTTGTTGAAGGATTTCGACGCGCGCGGCTTTACGTTTTACACCAATTTCGAAAGCGCCAAGGGACGGCAATTACTAGGGCAGCAACAGGCGGCCTTGTGTTTTCACTGGAAGTCGACGCGCCGGCAGGTGCGCATCCGCGGCCCGGTGGCTGTGGTTTCTGATGCCGAAGCGGACGCGTATTTTTCTAGCCGGGCGCGCGATGCGCAGATCGGCGCCTGGGCGTCGGATCAATCGCGCGAGACGTCAGGACCTTTGGCGCTGGAGGTGCGCGTGGCGCAGTACGCGGCGAAGTTTGGTTTGGGCACGATACCGCGTCCGCCGCATTGGTCGGGTTTTCGCGTGCAGCCTTTGTCGATCGAGTTTTGGCGTTCGCGCGCATTCCGGCTGCACGATCGTCTGGTGTTTAGCCGCGATGGTCTAGATCAGCCGTGGCGCACTGCGCGTTTGTACCCGTAATCAGACTTAGCGGTTCAGGCAGGCTTTGCGGCCCTTGGCGGCGTCCTTTAGCGTCGACACGGCTTGCGGATTGTCGGTCAGCAAGAAATCAACGCCGGACTGCGCGAACCATTCATATTCGCTGTAATTGCCGTCCGCGACGATCTTTTCGTCCGCACTCTTGCCAGGTTCGCCGGCGGTGCTGAAACCGATCGCGACTTTTTTCTTGGCCGTTTTCCAAAGTGCGGAATCGGCCGCGGCGCTCCAGCCGAGCAGGCTATTTGATTTCACATCTAGATCACGCAAGCGATCCGAGTCGGCGGCGCTGCGCAGATCGAAACGTACGCCGAGGCGATCCGACAGGCGACGAATCTCCGCCACTTCAACGGGACTGCGCACGGTGGCGATCACGCGGTCTTCGGCGCCGTGCTGTTTGACCATGGCGATGATCTCGGCCCAGGTCGCGCCGAGTTGCTTGTCGATCATCAGCACGGCTTTGCCCGTGCTCCAATCCAGCGCATCAGCCAAAGTGGGGATGGGCAGAGATGTTTCCACACCGCCGGGGTCTCTCAAACGCAAGGCTTGCAGATCTGGCCAATAGGTTTCCGCTGTCTTGCCGGCGCCGGTGGTGGTGCGTTCAAGCGTGGAGTCGCGCATCAAAAAGAGCGTGCCTTCGGCGCTGCCCGAAACGTCGATCTGCATGACGGCGGCGTAGGGCAGAGTCTGTTCCATGGCGACGATGGAGTTCTCCGGCGCGCCGGGAGCGCCGCCGCCATGACGCGCGACCGCGAGCATCGCAGAAGATCCGCGCAGGCAGGACATGACGCTGGAGATCGGCTTGTCGGACTTCGGCTTCTTGTCGGCGGCTAGGCCTATGTCGCCCAACGACACGGCGGCGACGATCGCCAAAGAAGAAATCACGGACAAACGCATTCAAAACCCCAAATCGACATGGGGTCTCTCTTAGCAGTACGAATGCGGCGTCCCCAAGACCTCAATGCGATAAGGCGGGGCGAGGCGCAGTCCGCTCGCTAGAGCTTTCCACCCAAAATGCCGCCGAGAACGTTGGAGAGACCCTTTTGCAGTGCATCGCCGCTCGGGGCCGAACCCGTCGGCGACAGCCTATCTACCACGCCTGGAAGGTGGGAGGATAATTGCTTCAGCAAATCCTGTGGATTGATGCCCGCAGCGCCGGCCAGCTTGTTGACCAGATCGGGACCCAATGCGTCGCGAAGCTGATCGCCGCTGACGCGGGGTTCGGACCGGTGGATATCCAGTTCCTGATTAAATCGCCCATGCCGGCTTTTTCGAATTTCTGAACCAAACCGTTGAGGCCGCCATGTTCAGGCGACAGCAGCAAAGCCACCACGCCTGCTACTCCGGCGTCGCTGCCATCCTTGCCGCTGAGGGCGCCCATGGCGCCTTTGGCCAGAACGTCAAACAAGCTCATTTGCGTTTCCAGTGTCTCGCGCTTGCTAGCGCTGGATGGACCCGCCCCAGGCTACAGCTGCGCTCCAATTATGACAGTGGCAATCGGGAACTGTCTCAAAGCGCGCCGCGCGTGCTAGGGTGTACGCGATGCTTAAAGAATCAGCCTTGTACAGGCCGGAGCCTTTGTTTTCGGCGTTAGGTCCGGAGTTCGCCGATCCGGTCGAGGCGGCGGATTTTCCCAAGACCATCTTACGCTGGCGCAATCAACGTTGGGCCGATCGCGTAGGTCTCGGCGGCCTGTCGGACGATGAATGGCTGGCTCATTTCGGGCGGTTTCAGCCTTTGCCGGACAACATGCAAACGCCATTGGCGATGCGCTATCATGGTCATCAATTCCGCAATTACAATCCACAGATCGGCGATGGCCGCGGCTTCTTGTTTGCGCAGATGCGCGACAAAGCCGGACGTCTCCTGGACCTTGGGACGAAGGGCTCGGGACAAACGCCGTATTCGCGCTTCGGCGACGGTCGCCTGACGCTGAAGGGCGGCTTGCGCGAAGTGCTGGCGGCGAGCATGCTGGAGGCGCGGGGTGTCTATACCTCCAAAGCATTCAGCCTGATTGAAACCGGCGAACAATTGGTGCGCCATGATGAGCCCAGCCCGACTCGATCCGCCGTGCTGGTGCGCCTGCAACATAGCCATGTACGTTTCGGCACGTTTCAGCGGCACGCCGCGCACGACCGTGCGGATTTGATCGCGCAGCTCGTGGATCATTGCGTGACGGCCTATTACCCGCATCTGTCGAACTATACCGGCGACGACAAAGTCGCGGCTTTGTACGGTGCGATCGTCGCGGCGACGGCCGACCTGGCGGCGAGCTGGATGGCGGCCGGCTTCGTGCATGGCGTCTTGAACACCGACAACATGAACGTCACCGGCGAGAGTTTCGATTACGGACCCTGGCGCTTCCTGCCGACGGTGCAGCCCGGTTTCACAGCGGCGTATTTCGATGAGACCGGGTTGTATTCCTACGGGCGTCAGCCGGAAGCGGCAGCGTGGAATCTCAGTCAGCTTGGCGGCACGCTGGTGATGGTCTGCGCCGAAGAGAAGCTGAACGCGGCGCTGCAAACCTTCTCGCCGCTTTACGCCGAATCGCTGGTGGGTCGCGTCTGTGCGCAATTGGGCGTTGCGCCGCCGGCTGTTGAAGTCGGGATGCAGATGGTCAGCGATCTCTTGACTTGGATGCAACAAACCCAAGTTGGTTGGGATCAGACTTTGTTC
This sequence comes from Caulobacterales bacterium, assembly GCA_040510175.1. GTDB lineage: Bacteria > Pseudomonadota > Alphaproteobacteria > Caulobacterales > Aquidulcibacteraceae > JBEVJO01. Next base: position 2,154 of record JBEVJO010000361.1, on the reverse strand, counting down.
GATCTGTTCTGTTTTGACGACACGCGGATGAACGCATCGCCACAGGCGGCGCACTATGAGGCGGCGGAATTCGCACCTATCCGCGCGGGTTTTGAAGCATTAGGACGCGTGCGGCCGGAACGTCTGCAACACCCTTACTTCCAAAGCAGTGCGCCTGTGTCGATGGTTATCGACGAAGTCGAAGCTTTGTGGTCCGCTATCGCGGAGCGAGATGATTGGTCCTTGTTTGAGGCCAAGCTCGCCGATGTTGAACGCCTGCGTCAGGCAATGGAGTGGACGCGATGAGGAAGCTTTTTGTTGCGCTGGCTGTCGCCTGCGCCCTGGCGGGCCCCGCCGTGGCGAAGAAGAATCCTGCGCCCGCCGTTCAGGCGCGCGCGGCGGTGGCGTTCACCAGCGCGGAGGCGAAAGACACGGCGTTCGTCTGGGTGGTGGAAAACAAGAAAGGCGATGGTCGCGCTGCGATGGTGGTGCGCGATCCGAAAGGCCGAACCGTTTATTCCGCGTCTGTGGCGCTCGCGTCGTTGGACTGGGAGCAGCCGGTCGAGGTGTGGACGCCGGAGCTTGCGCGGGATCGTCTCGGCTTCACCAATAAAACAATCGCCGAGTTGAAGCCCGACATTGTCTCGGCGGACGACGCCGGCGTCGGCGTTTTCTGGCCCATTGAGCAAAATGATGCGCTGGATCGCGCCGAGAAATCCGGCCGCCCGGTTCTCTGTTTCGCGACCGCGCCGGGCGGCATCACCTGCGCCTGGTATGACGATGCGACAAAGCAAGGCGTGAACCTGCTCGAGGGCGCCAGCTAAGCGAAAAGCCGGGGGGCGGCATGGACACACATCGGATCGGGCGCGCTGTGCGCTGGGCTGCCATATTGGCCGGTCTGGCGCTGTTGGCGGTAATCGCGTTGAGCATGACAGCCAAACCGCGCACCGATCGGGATTGGTATCCGTATCTGGCGCGGGAAAGCCACGTATCGCTGACGGCTGGTTCCTTCAAGGTCGCGCCGGTCTCTGACTGGACCTACGATTCGAAACAGCCGCTGACTAAGGATTACGGCGCTGCCGAGTATCGTTTCGCCGACTTACGCAATGTCTGGTTTGTGCTCGAGCCGCAGCCCGACATGACCATCGCCGCGCACACTTTCTTGTTGTTTGAGTTCGCTGGTGATCGCTTGCTCGGAATCACCATTGAGGCGCGGCGTGAAGCGAACGAGGAATACTCGCCGCTGTTGGGCGCCTTCAATGCCTACGAGTTGTCGTATCTGTGGGCGACATCGCGCGATTTGCTGACCCGGCGCGCGGTGATGCTGCGGCATCAGACCTTCATCTATCCGCTGACCGTGGATGACGAAACGGAGCAACAGCTGTTGCGGGCGTTGTTGGAGCGCACCGAAAAGCTGGAAAGCCAGCCGCGTTTTTACAACACGCTGTTTTCGAATTGCACGAATGAGTTGGCGAAAGCGACGAAGCTGAAATGGGATGCGTCCTTCATCTTTACGGGAACCTCCGCCAAGCATCTGTTCAAGATGGGTGTGATTCCGGGCAAAAGCTTCGCCGCCGCGCGTGTCCGTGCGGACATGACGGACGTTGTAAAGTCCCTGAACGGAACGCCGGACAATGCTGCGTTTGACGCGGCGGTGCTGGCGGAGTTGCGCAAACGGACGGGATGAGGATCGCAGGGGCGACTGGCCACGACTTTTAGCCTCCCTCTTGCGAGACAGGCGACGACATCATTACTGCACGGGCAGGCGCGTCTATGACGTATCGGCGCGCAATTCCGCCCCAAGCTTGTCTTGGGCAGTGGGACCGCCGACCAAAGCGGCGACCGCGCACGCGGCGAAGCAGGCCAGCGTTTCGGTTGCCCGCGTATGCAGACTGACCAGCCGCGACAAACCACGGCGCATGCGGCGCACGACGCGCGCCAGCAATTGATCTTGCCGGCGCAAGGCGCGCAGGATGATCTGCGCGCGTTGCTGCAACGAGCCGCGCATTTTGACGGCGCGGCGGAGCTGACCGCCGATGGAGGCGCGCAAGCTTAAACGGCGCTGGACGCGCACATCATGGCGGGCGGCGGCGCACGCGACAGAAAAGCGATTGCGGATGTTCTCCGGCGGGCGCTGCGCCAGCGCGGCGCGGATCATGATGATGTGCAAAGCGA
>JBEVJO010000360.1:0-3377 GCA_040510175.1 Caulobacterales bacterium | reverse complement strand
GTAAAAAGCCGGGATCAGTTGATGGATGCGGCTTATGACGACCAAGTCTATGTCGACGACCGCACGATCGACAGCCACATCAAGCGCGTCCGAAAAAAATTCCGAGAAGTCGATACCGAATTCGATGCGATCGAAACCCTCTACGGCGTCGGCTACCGCTATAACGAAATCTGACGTCGAACGACGCAAACAGCGTTCTTCGTCGCCACTTCGGTCGCGTATCGGGCGTCTCATCTTTGTGATGAATTTGACCGGCGTCTGCATTCTCGCAGTCGGCGCCTTGATCTTGTCTGAGCTGCGCGCCGGCCTGATCGAAGCGCGCGTCGAGACGCTGAAGAGCCAGGCGGAAATCATCTCCAACGTTTTGGCGGAAGCGGCGACCGTCGGTGAGCCGGCGCCGGCGATGAACGCCGATCTCGCGGACGATATCCTGCGCCGGCTCAACACGCCCAGAAACGTGCGCGCCCGGATTTTCAATATGAAGCGGGGGCAAATCTCCGATTCCTGGCTTCTGGCGGACCAAGTGCTGGAGCGCACCTTGCCGCCGGTCGGCTCGCCCGACCACGTCTGGGGCAAGAACGGGCAGGTAGACCTATGGCTGCAGAACGCTGCCCGGGCGCTGCAGCGGCGCACCCCGACCACGACAGGCACGCTCAAGGACGAACTGCAGATTGCTTTGCTGGGGCGGATCGCCTCAGGCGAACGGGTCAACGAAAACGGCGATCACGTCGTCAGCGTCTCCGTGCCCATTCAGCGCGTGAAGGCGGTGCTGGGCGTCGTCACCGTAGAATCCGGCGACGTCGACGAGATCGTCCGCCGCGAACGTCTCGCGCAATTGCCCTTCATCGGCGTGGCCCTGCTGGCGACGCTGGCCGCCTCCGGCGCCCTGGCGGTGACCATCGCCAGCCCGATCCGGCGCCTCGCCTCAGCCGCCGACGAAGTGCGCGCCGGCCGCGCGGTGAAACTTGAAGCGCCGGCGATTGCCCGCCGCAATGATGAGATCGGCGCTTTGGCGATTGCGCTGCAGGATATGACCGGCGCGCTCGCAGAGCGCATTCAAGCCAATGAACGCTTCGCGGCCGATGTGAGCCACGAGATCAAGAACCCGCTCGCCTCTATCAAGAGCGCCGCCGAGATCATCCACGCCGTCAAGGATGAGGAGCAAAAAGACAAGCTGCTCCAGACCATTACCCAAGACGTGCGGCGTATGGACCGGCTCATCACCGACATCGCCAACGCCTCCCGCATCGAAGCGGAGTTCGCCCGCGAGACCCCCGACGCGGTGGATGTGGCCAAATTGCTGGGCGACATGACGCACTCCTTCGCCGCCAGCGTCGATGAGGACCGCGCCCGCCTGGTGTTCACGCGAGACGGCGACGGCAGCGCCATCGTGCTCGGCCGCGAAAGCCCGTTGGGCCAAGTGTTCCGGAACCTGATCGACAATGCTTTGTCGTTCGCCCCGCCCGGCAGTTTGGTCAAAGTGCGCCTGGACATCGAAAAGCGCCGCTCGGGCCGCGTGGCGCGCGCCATTATCGAGGACGAAGGCCGCGGCATTCCCCCCGCCAAGCTGCAGGCCATTTTCGACCGCTTCTATACAGACCGGCCAAAAGGCCGCGCCTTCGGCTCGAATTCGGGTCTGGGCCTCTCCATCGCCAAGCAAATCGTGGAGGCCCATCAAGGGAAAATCTGGGCCGAGAACATCCCCGGCCCAGAGCCCGACAAGTCCGCCGGCGCTCGCTTTGTGGTGGAATTACCGCTCGTCGGCTGAGGCCTAAACCCCTTTCACCGCAAAAGCGGTTTCCACTTTGTCCAAACGCGTTCTAATCTAATTCCGGGACATGGGATTCCGGCATTTGGCCGCCCATCTGGGATATCGAACCGACTCGCATGATCGGCATCGTCATCGTTACGCACGGCCGTTTGGCCGAAGAATTTGTTTCAGCCGCCGAACATGTGGTGGGCCATCAAACCAACATGGCTGCGGTCTGCATCGGTCCTGAAGACGATATGGAAACGCGGCGCCAGGACATACTCGCCGCCGTCGATTCCTGTGACAGCGGCGCGGGCGTCATCATCCTCACCGATATGTTCGGCGGCACGCCGTCCAATCTTTCAATCTCGACCATGAAGCGCGGCGGCGTCGAAGTGGTGGCGGGCGCCAATCTGCCGATGCTGATCAAACTTGCCGAGGTGCGCGGCAAGGTTCAACTTGACCAGGCTGCCCTGCTCGCTCAGGAAGCGGGCCGGAAATACATTTCCGTGGCCGCAGTTGTCCTTGCAGGCGGTGCATGACCGAACCCGTCAGAACGTCCGTTTTGATTGAAAACGCGCGCGGCCTGCATGCGCGGGCGTCGGCCAAGTTCGTCGCCTGTGCGCGCCAGTACGACGCTAATGTGATCGTCTCCCGCGAAGGCCAGGAAGCGGACGCGTCTTCGATTATGGATCTGCTGATGCTGGCGGCGGGACCTGGCTCGGAGATCGAACTCAACGCGTCAGGCCCCCAGGCGCGCGAAGCCATCGCGGCTTTGTCCGAACTTGTGAAAAGCCGCTTCGGCGAAGAAGCCTAAAAACAAATCTCCCGGCCCAAAAACAGTCGCGAAACTTGCGCTTTTGCGCGCTTGTTTATATGAAAGCGCCGTTGCGCCCGGAGCCCTGGTCCGCATCCCCTCAAATCACAATTCAAGGACTCCCAATGAGCGCGAAAACCGCCAGCACAAACGATTACGTCGTCGCCGATATGAGCCTAGCCGATTGGGGCCGGAAGGAAATCGCGATCGCAGAAACCGAAATGCCGGGCCTGATGGCCACGCGCGAAGAATATGGCGCCAAGCAGCCGCTGAAGGGCGCGCGCGTCGCCGGCTCCCTGCACATGACGATTCAGACGGCTGTACTGATCGAAACCCTGCAGGCTTTGGGCGCCGATGTGCGCTGGGCCTCGTGCAACATCTTTTCGACGCAGGACCACGCCGCCGCCGCGATCGCGGCCAAGGGCACGCCCGTCTTCGCGTTCAAGGGCGAGAACCTCGTTGAATATTGGGAATATGCGCACCGTATCTTCGAATGGAGCGACGGCGGCTATCCGAACATGATCCTCGACGACGGCGGCGACGCGACCCTGCTTTGCGTGCTCGGACCGAAGGCGGAAAAAGATCTGTCGCTGATTTCCAAGCCGAGCAATGAAGAAGAAGAAGCGCTGTTCTCCGTGATGAAGCGCTACATCAAGGAAAAGCCAGGCTTCTATTCCGCCATTCGCGATTCCATCAAAGGCGTGTCGGAAGAAACCACGACCGGCGTGCATCGCTTGTACGAAATGGCCAAGAAAGGCGACCTTCCCTTCCCCGCCATCAACGTCAATGACAGCGTCACCAAGTCGAAGT
>JBEVJO010000359.1:0-6392 GCA_040510175.1 Caulobacterales bacterium | reverse complement strand
CCGAAAATCGTCGTGTTTCACGACGAATTGGATTTAGCGCCGGGCCGCTTCAGGATGAAGACCGGCGGCGGTGCGGCTGGTCACAATGGCTTGCGCTCCATTGACGCGCATATGGGCCAGGACTTTCGCCGAGGCCGCATGGGCATCGGCCATCCCGGGGATAAAGACTTGGTGCTGAATCACGTTTTGTCGGATTTCAGCAAAGCCGATTTCAAATGGGTCGAGACTTTGTGCGCGGCTGTGGCGCGCGCCGCAGGCGTTTTAGCGCTGGGCTTAGACGAAAAGTATCAGGCGGAAGTGATGCGTCTCGCGCCCGCCGCGAAAACCGATCCGCGCAAGCAGGCGCGCGACGCAAAGCAAGAGCCGGAAGCGCCCTAGCGTTACTTGACTGATAGTTTGTATTTGCCGGACGAATTATACGGCAGGACCTGAACGTAGATGTCCTTGCCCGCTTCGGCGGGCGCTTCAAAGCTGAGATTGGCGCCGGGCGTGCCGTCGTATTTTTCCAGCAATTCGGATTTGTTGGAATTGTAAATCTTGATGTCTGGCTTGAGCGTCACCGACTGATTTTCCAGCGTCACGGTCAGTTTGTCGGCGCTTGCGCCGGAGACGCGATACCAATCCTCGTCCTTTTCATCGAGGATGTTGCCTTCGATATCGTCGCCAGTTTTGACGGCGGCGGCGGAGAGGGCGTCTGCGTTGGGCTCGAATTTGTCGAAGGCGTTTTGCGCCGTTAGCGACATTCGGTACTGACCGGAAGAATTATATGGCAGCACTTCGATATAGATCGTCTGACTAGGCTCAAGCGTGAATGTGTAGTCCAGGCTGGCGCCCGCCGTGCCGTCATAACGTTCACTGATAAGCGAACGATTGGCGTCGTAAATTTTGACGTCCGGCTTCAGCGTGCTGGAAAGGTTTTCGAACCGCAATTGCACGCGGTCGCGCGCCTTCAGCGCATTCTCCATTTTGTAGAAGTGATGCGCCTCGGTGTTCAGCATGTCAGCTGTCACGCTGGCGCCGAGCGCCAATGGGGCGGCTGCGGCAAGGCTCGCGCCGGGAGTCGCAGAAACTGCAGCATCGGCGGGTGTTGCCGGCGCGCCCGTCGCTGCGCTTGGCGCAGCGGAGGCTGCGGCTTCGGCTTCTGCAGCCGGCTCCGCCGGTTTTTGGGAGCACGCGGACACGACGCCAGACAACAACAGGGCGCTCAGCCCAAATCGATACACCAACCGGCTACGCATCTAGCTCCCCCGCCACACACCACTGCACTGTCGCGCATACGCCAGACCCCACACCCCGCAGACAGATTACAGGGGGGCAATTGCGGCGTATAGGGCCCAAGCATTTGCAAAGCTTGCCCTTCGCTTCAGGCTCGGCCATGAAGCCGCTCTCGTGAAATTGCGGGCTGCGCTGCGGCCCGGGGCGCTTTGGCCGCCCTCGAAGGATCGGTCTATGGGTTTCAAGTGCGGCATTGTTGGCTTGCCGAATGTCGGCAAATCTACGCTTTTCAACGCGCTGACGCGCACGGCCGCCGCCCAGGCCGCCAATTATCCATTCTGCACGATCGAGCCGAATGTCGGCGAGGTGGCCGTGCCGGAAGGGCGTTTGCCCAAGCTGGCCGCGATCGCCAAGTCCGCCGAGATCATTCCGGCCCGGATGAATTTCGTGGATATCGCGGGACTGGTGCGTGGCGCCTCCAAGGGCGAAGGACTCGGCAATCAGTTTCTGGGCAACATCCGGGAGTGCGACGCGGTCGCCTATGTGCTGCGCTGCTTCGAGAATGACGACATTATACACGTCGAAGGCCGGGTCGATCCGCTGAGCGATCTGGAGACCGTCGAAACAGAATTGATGCTCGCCGATTTGGAAAGCGTCGAAAAACGTATCCCCAATCTCGAAAAGAAAATCCGCGGCGGCGACAAGGAAGCCAAGCTTCAGCTTGAGCTCTGCATGGCGGCGAAGGCGTTTCTTGAAAAGGGCGAACCCGCGCGCCGCGTCAAGGTGGCGGACGAGGACGATAAAGCCTGGCGGATGCTGCAATTTCTGACCGCCAAACCTGTCTTGTACGTTTGCAATGTCGACGAAGACTCTGCCGGTAAGGGCAATGAATTTTCAGCGCGCGTGTTTGCGCACGCCGAACAGGAAGGCGCCAAGGCCGTCGTCATCTGCGCGCAGATGGAAGCCGATCTGGCGGCGCTGAGCGACGAAGAGCAGGTCGAGTATCTGCAGTCGGCGGGGCTCGAAGAGCCTGGGCTGAATCGTCTGATCCGTTCGGGGTATGATTTGTTGGGCTTGCAAACCTATTTCACGGTCGGGCCGAAGGAAGCGCGCGCCTGGACCATCCATCGCGGCGACACGGCGCCGAAAGCGGCGGGCGTGATCCACACAGACTTTGAAAAGGGTTTCATCCGCGCCGAAACCATCGCTTACGCTGATTACATCGCCAACAACGGCGAAACCGGCGCACGCGACGCCGGCAAGATGCGGCTGGAAGGCAAGGAATATGTCGTCAAAGACGGCGACGTGATGCACTTCCGATTCAACGCTTAAGCGTCAAAACAGCCTGATCTGCAATTCGCGACGCGCATAGTCGATGGCGAAGGCATGCGTGACGCCCAGCACGTCCATGCCTAGCAGCAAAGCCGGTTCGTTCTCGAGGCCCCACAATTTGAAGACGTGAAAGTCGCCGACAAAGGCGGTCGTTTTGCTCAGGCTGACGTCAGCACCGAGCTGGACAGCGGGCAAAGCGAGAACATCGCCGGCCCTGACCGCCTTCGCGGCGCTAGTGATGCGCGTGCCGGGCAAAGCGCGTTTTGTTTTTTGCTGGATCGCCGCAGCCAGGGCGGAATTGGCGATGGTGCGCTCCGCGCCGGTGTCTATGACGATCGTTACAGGCAGATTTTCAATCCGCGCCTGAACTACCGCCAATTGTCCGAACTGTAGCGTCACGCCGATGCGCCGCCAAGATTTCGGCAGATCTGCGCGTGGAGAATTTTGCAGGCTCAGTTGATTGGTCCTGTTGTCGATCTCTAGCCTTTTGCCGGCCATCGCTTCCATGCCAAGCATGCCATCGGCGCCGCCAAGCAATTCGCTGTCGAGAACGGGCATTTTAGCGTCGTTCAAAACGAGCGAGTCCGCCTTCAACGTATCGACATGAACCATGTCGGCGATTCGAACGCCCGTGACGCCGTGCACCGAATCTTGTCCCGCTGGCGGCAAAGCCAATAGCGCGGCCAAGGATCGTGACACCACGGACCTGTTGGCGCCGGTGTCGATGATGAAATTAAACGGCCCCTGGCCGTTCACGTAAACCTCGGTGGTGCGCAGGCCTGCGGCTTCGCGATTGAGCTGCGCGGTCAAGCTGGCGGAGGCTTGCTGAACTTCGGTTTGGGGATTTGGCGCCGCCGGCGCAGCGGCAAATGCGGTCCCTCCGCCGATCAAGGCGGTTAGCGACAGCGCCCACGCCAAAATTCCCCGAAGTTTGGCCATGCCGAATAGTGCGCGCGAATTTTAGCGAAGCACAACGAGAATCTGTTGTGGGCAGGATATCTGTCATCCGCGATGAAAAATTTCGTTGGGCCGCATCCAAAAAAGCGTTGGGCGCCGTCTTGGCGACGAGGGAACGGCGCGGGGCCGCTCCTCGGAGGATCACCCAGATGCGCTTTGCTCTCGTTTTTGTCGCCGCTTCAGGCTTGCTGGCCGCCCCCTTTCCCAGCTTGGCCAAGAGCATGAGCGATGGCCGGTATTTGCGCGCCGAACGCTGCCTGGCTTATTCGGCGCTGTCGCAATTGCAGGGCGAAGGCGCGCCGGATGTGTCTTTGCTGACGGAAATTGTCGGCAAGGAGAAAAAGGGCCGGATGGCGCCCGTGCCGCAAGTCGCGAAGCAGGAAGCCGAAGACATCAAACGGGCCGGAGCGCGGGCAAACGACGCCGCTGAAATTGAGCGTCTTCGGGCCAAACAAACAGAGACTTGCGCGGGATTGGTTCCGGTAAAGCCATGAACTCATGGATATCTGGCGCTGGAACGCTCAAGCGTAAAGATTCATTAAGCTTAGAATCGGATGTTGTCCCAAATCACTGGCGGGCGACTCCCTTATGAGCATCAAGACCATGCGCGTCGCGCTTACCGAGGCCGATTTGCGTATGCTTGCGCAAAGCGGGGACGATGACGATCGCGCTTTGGCGGTTCATAAAGTCTGCCGGAAGATCGACGCGGCTGAACTCTCGGATGCCGAACGTGAGCACGCCGACGCCATTCTAAAAATTCTGTCGCAGGACGCCGCTGAGTTGGTGCGCCGTGCGCTCGCCGTCACTTTGCGCAATTCGCCCAAATTGCCGCGGGATGTGGCGATGGCGCTGGCCAATGACGTCGAGAACGTCGCTTTGCATGTGCTGTCCCATTCGCCGGTATTGACGGATTCCGACCTGATCCAGATTGTGCGCCGGGGTTCGGCCGCCAAGCAAACCGCGATCGCCAAAAGACCGGTGGTGTCCCGTCCGGTTTCGCTGGTGATTTCCAACGAAGCTTCGATGGAAGCCGTGCGGGCCTTGGCCGGCAATCACGGCGCGGAGCTTTCGGAATCCGACATGGAAACGCTGCTGGTGCGTTTCCCTCACGATCAGCTGACCGCTGAAGGCCTTGCGATGCGGCCGTCCCTGCCGATTGCGGTCGCCGAGAAGTTGGTGCACGCGGTGTCAGGCGCCGCCTTCGATTATTTGGTCAATCGTCACGCGCTTTCGCCAAAAACCGCGATTGAACTGGCGAACAGCGCACGTGAGCGCGCGTCGATCGATTTGATCGCGCAAGCCGGGCGCACGGAAAATCTTTCGGCCTTTGTGCATCATCTGAATATCGCCGGACGCCTGACTGCGTCGTTCATCCTGCGCGCGGCGTGCCTTGGCTATATCAGCTTCGTCGAGCACGCCTTCGCCGAATTGTCGGGCGTGCCGCATCGCAAGGCATGGCTTTTATTGCACGATGCCGGTCCGTTGGGACTGCGCGCGCTCTACGAGCGGACCAACCTTCCGGGCCGCTTCATGCCGATCTTCCGCCTGGCGATCGACGTATTTCATGAAGCTGACGATCAAAACGCCGGCCTGGACAAAGATGCGTTCTCCAAAATTATGCTGGAACGCATCCTGACCCAAGCGCAGGGGCTGCCGCGCGAGGACGTCGATTATCTCTTGGAAAAGCTGGACGCCCTGAGCGGCGGTTCGGGCATCGATCTTTCAGGACCGTTGCCGGACGGCTTGGTTGCGCGCCGCGCCTAGGCGGCAGTGGCGAAACAGGCGGCGCTGAAGCCGGCTTCTGCTAAAGCGCTGACGTCTTCCGGGCGGGCGTTATCGGCCACCAATTCGAAACCGGCAGCTTTGGCGGTCACCAGGCGGCGCGCCATGGGGTCTGCCCAGACGTCAGCCGAAGCGGCGAGGGCGGCCGTCGCTGGGGTTTGGGCGCTGCAGAACACATCGCGGGCGCGCTGAGACAGGCCCATGGGCGCGTCGGCGGAGCAATTGAGGCGGAGGGCAAAGCCGCGCGCCTTGAATTTTTCAACGAGCGGCAGGCCGTCGTCGCCCAAAGCGGCCAGACCTGCTTCATCGCATTCCAGCGTCACGTCAGTCGCTGCAAACCCGGCGGATTCGGCGGCGGCGGCGATGGCGCGGGGGCCTAAAGCGTTCAGCATGGCTGGGTGTAGGTCCACTGCGCCAGCGGTGTTCGGAAAAAGGAGGCGCAGCTCAGCAAGGTTCGCAAAGGCCGCTGCAGCAACGCAAGCGGGGTCGCCCTGAATATCCTTTGGCGCACGCACCCGCACGCCGATCGTTGCGTTATCCGTCAGACGGCGGATCAAGGCGGATTCCAGCGCGGCGGCGGCCGTCAGCAGATCCTGATGAAGGGGGGACACAGAATTCATCCGGCCAATATAGCTGCCGGCCCTTTACAGTCGGGGCCAAGCTCGATCGCATTTCGATCAAAACCGGAAGCAGTCGAGTAAGAGCTTGTTAACGCCTGTGGCGAGGCTTGCTAAATACCAGCGCGCTTTAGAAGATCATCTAAAGCCTGGAAAACCTTGGCTCGATGGGCGTCCGTTTCCTGTAACAGCTCGTGCTTTGCGCCCTCTATTGTCACGTGTTGGGCGTCCGGAAGCTTGGCGGCGACGGCTTCGTGCGCCTCGTTGCGCACCAAAGCCTCGTCACTCGCGCTGAGGATCGTGATTGGGAAATTCAGCTTTTTCAGGCGGCCCGATTTGGCGTTGCGCTTGACCGTGCCGACGGCGGCGGCGAACCAGCCGAAGGTTGGTCCCGCGATGCGGATGTCCGGCGAGGCGCGCCAGATGTCCCAATTGCGGTCGAAGCGTTTTTGGTCCGTCGTGACGTTATTGGTCTCGAAGGCTTCTTCT
>JBEVJO010000358.1:0-5992 GCA_040510175.1 Caulobacterales bacterium | reverse complement strand
AAGCCGATTAGCTTCTGCAATCATGAATTTTATTTCTATGCTTTGTCGCGCCTGCTCAATGAAGCAATCGTTTGTGACGGGCACTGCTTGAGGTGCGTGCAGGGAGGTCGTTTTTGTCATTTAAACGCCAGCAATAGATTGTCATGTAATTTACGATCATGCTGTTTGCAAATTTATTAACGCGGGAGGCGAGTATCTGGCAAAACGGGACCAGCGACGCGAAAAAACCCCTGGCGGGCCGGCCAGGGGTTTGTTTTGGCAATAGGCGATTGATTGATTAAGCGCTTTCGGCTCGGCGTAGGGTGCGCTGGATAATTCTTGGCCAATTCATCAGCGAAATCAGGTGTGCGTAAATTACGCCAAGGGCGCCTTGGTCGCGCAGTTGAACGAGTTTGTCCGCAGGCAGCGCGGCCAGTTTGGCTTCGTCGATCGCATAATAATCGGCGATTTTCTGGCTCTCTTCTGTGCCGTCCGGCATGCGTTGGTTGAAAGTGACCGACTTAACTTCGAGTAGATCCATATCGGAAATCAGCTTTGTAAACTCTTCCGTAGCGCGGCGCTGACGCTCGAATTCGGAGCAAAACTCGATGGCTTCCTGCGTGTATTGGCTGGGCTGGTCCCCATCGAAAAATGGCACGTCGGGATTTTCCCCGATCATCGGGGCGAGCCGGTCGATGCAGACGATCAATTGGTCGCTGCCATCAGAAGACGCGAATACAAAAGGATAGCGACGGACGAAGGCCGGCAAGTAGGCATCCGGCTCCGGCTGGTCATCGTTATCAACGAACAGATTTTCGCCGGGCCGCGCGCCCATGACCGCGAGCGGCACTTTTTCCTCGCCTGCGAAAATGATCGGGTAAATGCCTGCCGCCATGCCAAATTCGTTCACGGTCAACGGCACGACATGCGAGGTTTTCAGAAAAGAGAAGGGCTTATCAGTCCGGCGCGCGCCTAAACCTCGGTGATTTTCGAGGGATAGAGGCTCCGGCTGACGATAGAACATGACTTGACCGCTGAGTTGCGGCCCTTGACCGGATTCCAATTTCGCCTCCACAAATTGGTCCCGGACCCACCCGGGGTGTGCAATAGGTCCGCCTGCTTAAACAAAAACCGCCAGGGCGCCAACACCGATCACGTCCGAATTTTACGGCTTTAATTGCACTTGCTTTGAAGCGCGGAGCCGTTCAGGCGAAGCACAGATAGATGGAGGCCTTGCATGCGCAAAGCGCTGTTGGCGATTGTGGGTGTAGTCGGCGTGTGTGCGTGCAGTTTCGGCGACCAGGACGCCTCGAAGAAAAAGGAGCGTCCCACGATGGGCGCGATTACCGAAGAGATCATGCGCGAGATTGTCAGCGCTAGTCCGGAGACGGCCACCGCGCTCGGCGTGACCACGGAGTTTGCAGGCGGTGCTTACACAAGCCGATTGGACGATCGTTCGCCGGCAGGCGTAACCGGGCTAAAGGCTAAGGTTGATCGTTGGGTTGGGAGTCTGGCGGCTTTCGACCGCAAGACCTTAACCGGACAGGATGCAATCAATTACGACGTCATCGCAGCGCAATACGCCTCATTAAAAACCGCCATGCAGTTTGGCTATGGCCAGTTCAGTCCGTCAGGCTGGTTTGCGCCCTATGTGATCAACCCGATCGATTCTGCATTTGTCACGCTGCCAGACTTTTTGGATTCTCAGCACGCCGTAAAGAGCGCCGTCGACGCCGAAGATTATCTTTCGCGTCTGGCCGCTGTTGCTGTCGCGATTGATCAGGAGCGTGCACGCTTCGAAGCCGATGTGACCGCGGGCGTCATTCCGCCGGATTTTCTAATCGATCGCTCTTTGACCATCTTAAACGATCTGGTGAAAGCTGCGCCGCAGGATAGTGTTTATGTAAAGTCATTGGAGCGTCGTCTGGTTGCGCTGCCGGATGTTGACGCCCAATTACGCGACGGCTTTTTGGCCCGTGCTCGCGGTATCGTGACGGCAGACATCGATCCCGCACAAAAGCGTTTGATCGCCAGTCTGCAGGCGGTTCGTCCGCGCGCGGGGCACGTCGCCAGCGCCTCTCAGTTGCCCAATGGCGCCGCATATTACGCTGCGGCGTTGAAGTTTCACACGACGACGGACCTTACACCGGAGCAGATTCACAATATCGGCCTGGAGCAGGTGGCCAAGATCACGGCTGAAATGGATTTGATCCTGCAAAGCCAGAAGATATCGTCGGGCACTGTAGGGCAACGCATGGCCATTTTGGCCAATGATCCGCGTTTTGTTTATCCGAATACCGAAGATGGGCGCGCAAAAATTTTGGCGGCGCTGAATGCCCAAACCAAGAAAATGCAGGCCTTGTTGCCCAGATACTTTGACCATTTGCCGAAAGGTGGCATCCTAATCAAACGGGTGCCGATCTATTCGGAAGAAAGCCAGCCTGGAGGCTATTATATGCCCGCGCCGACCGATGGCTCGCGGCCGGCGGCGTTTTATATTAATTTGCGCGATACGGGGGCGTGGCCAAGCTATTCTCTACCCACCCTGGCGTATCACGAGGCGATTCCAGGTCATCATCTTCAAAACACTTTGGCCCTGGAAGCGCAGGATCTTCCACTTTTGCGGCGGTGGATCTGGTTTACCGCTTACGGCGAGGGGTGGGGGCTCTATGCAGAACAATTGGCTGATGAAATGGGCGTTTATGCGAACGATCCGTTTGGCCGCTTGGGATATCTGCAATCCCAATTGTTTCGAGCGACGCGTTTGGTCGTTGATACAGGCATGCACTTTTATGGCTGGAGCCGTGAGCAAGCGATCAGCTACATGGCGCGGACAACCGGCGACAATGTAGCCTCTGTGACCACCGAGGTTGAGCGCTACGCCGTTTGGCCTGGTCAAGCCTGCGCTTATATGGTCGGCAGGCTGGAAATTGATCGGTTGCGCGATAAGGCAATGGCGGCCCTGGGGCCGAAATTTAACCTCAAGGGCTTTCACGAAGCGGTGCTTGCAAATGGCGGCTTGCCGTTATCGGCTTTGGAGCGGCAAGTCGACGATTGGATCGCCAAGGAGCGCGCGCGTTAGCGCCAAATGGGCGCTATTGCAGGACGGCTGCGCGCGTTTATATTGACGTTTGCTTAGATTATCGCCGGAGCTTGGAGACGGACGATGAAAGACATGATGGGCGGCGATTGCCCGTTCGAATTCAATTTCGACCCCTCGACATTCAAGGTTGGCGACATGGTCAGCTTTAGAATTCCGAGCCAGTTCGGCGAGATGCCGTTTGTGGGAACCATTCTAGCGGTTCACGATGACCATGTTGAGCTGACCTCTGATCCGAACGATCCGAGCGAACGCCTAAAGGCAAGCAAGGAAAGCCGGCCGGTCGTCGAGACGTATCCTTAGTCGATTTCAGAAATTGATGAGATGGGTCGCGAAGCCGGCCTCTTCCGACCACACATGCAATAGAAATCCCGGTGGCTCATCCGTAATGGTGGCCACCTTGTCCTCCGGATGGAATGCGAGACCATAAATCCACGCCGTCGATGGTGCGGAAACAACGGGCGCATGTGCGATCTTTCCGGTGGTCAGCCGGTGATGGTGACCACATATCACCCGCCCGACTTGAGGGTGCCCCGCAATCACCTTGGCGAACAGATCCGCGCCTTCCAAGCCGATCGTGTCGAACAAGCGATCATGAGTCGGAAACGGCGGGTGGTGCAGGGCTACGATGGTCGGCTTTTTGCGAGAGCGCTTCAGCGTCCTATCCATCCAGTCCGCGTGCGCTCTGGTGAACCGACCGCCGACAAGTCCCGGCTCCGTTTGATCGACAGCGACTATGCGAACAGGAAAGTCATCGATGACGTAGGACAGAGGCAGAGCGTCTGGCAGATAGTAGTGCGTTGGAAAGTATCTTTTTATAATCGCGGGATTGTCGTGGTTGCCGGGCAGCAAAAACACGGGCGCCGGCGGAACAGATAGGAGTTCCGCCAATTCTTGGTATTCTTCTGGGCCTTCATTGTTCACCAGATCGCCGGTCGCCAGGATCAAATCTGGATGAAAGCCGCCAATCGCCTCAAGCGCCCGCAATAAATTTCCCGCCGGCGTTTCACCGCGAAGCTTGGCGCTCGCGCCGATATGCATGTCGGAAATCTGCGCGATGATCACGTCGGCGCTCGCGGGGCGTCAAATGCACAGCGGAGGGGGGAATCAATATTCAAGCGTGCGAATTTCATTGTTGGCGAGCCGCAGCCGTTCCGTCATGTCGCGATTGATGTTGGACAGGATTGTGATCAGGACGGACGGCGTGGTGCGGCTGATCTCCTGCAATTCCTCAACCGAGAAACCGTAACACACCACTTTCTGGTCCGCGACCACATCAGCCGATCGCTTTCCTCCGTCCAGAAGCGCCATCTCACCAAACGATTGGCCTGGGCCGATCGAGCTAATGCGGACACTTCGCTGCAAGGTTTCTCCCGGCATGGAAAGCCGCACGCTTGCAACGCCTTGCGCGACGACAAAAAACAATCGAGCGTCGTCACCCTCTTTGACGATCGTAGAGCCAGCCTCAAAGATCATTGGACGGGCAGTTGATTCGACCAGTTTAAGCTCGGCGTGTGACAATCCCTTGAAAATGTCCAGGTCGTGCAGTTGTAGCGCGCTGGCGTGATCGGCTTCCGCATGCTGTGCAATGATTTGGTTTTCGCACCATTCCAACGCTTGATCGCGATTGTCGAAGATCGTGTTGGGAACCTTTGAGAGATGCGCAGCCAAATCCTCATAAAGCCCACCCAGCGGGCCATCCTGGTAGAGGTGCGCGAACATAACGTGCTGGCCGCGCGTGTGCGCTGAATCCAAGAAGCGCAGCAAAAGCTTTCGCGCCGCGCCGTCCGCCGCGTAAACCCGCCGCATATCCAAAATTAAATAGCTCGCCTCGCGCGCCAATTCCGCGGCGCGGCGCAACAGGCGTTCGCTCGAGCCGAAAAAGAGAGCGTCTTGAACTTCAATCACGCAAATCGACTGCCCGTTTTCTTCCAGTATGCCGCGATCGCGGGCGGTGCGGCGGCGTTTGGATCGGATCATGTCGCCGCGGAACTCCCGTCGGATTACCGTGCGGGCGTTGGGGTGTGTACGGAAAACGTGAAGCCCAAATTCATCGGCAACTCTCTTGCACGCCTCAACGCCGCGGACGCTATTGCCGTTTTCATCAATGGGCGGCGAGAAAATGGCGATGCCCGCTTGTCCGGGGATGACCGCCAGGATCGAGCCTGCCACGCCGCTCTTGGCGGGCATGCCAACCTCGTAAGACCATTGACCGGCATAATTATACATGCCGCAGGTGTTCATGACAGTGAGGACGTCGTGGACATATTCATCGTCCAGGGCACGCGCTTTCGTTACGGGATTGACGCCATCGTTCGCCAGGGTCGCGCCCATAATCGCAAGGTCCTGGCAATTCACCAGCATTGAGCACTGGCGAAAATACAGATCCAAAATGTCTTCGGGATCGCGCCGGATCATGCCAGAATTCAGCATCATGTAGGCGATGGCGCGATTACGATGTCCGGTTTCCTTCTCCGAAAGATAGACAGCTTCGTCCATATCCAGAGCGCGTCCGGCGAAGCGCTCGAACAAATCGA
This sequence comes from Caulobacterales bacterium, assembly GCA_040510175.1. Classification (GTDB taxonomy): domain Bacteria; phylum Pseudomonadota; class Alphaproteobacteria; order Caulobacterales; family Aquidulcibacteraceae; genus JBEVJO01. The sequence goes on along the minus strand of JBEVJO010000358.1, from coordinate 376 downwards.
GCATTGCCTGCCTGCGGGCTTCGGGCGTGTCGCCGCGCAGCAATTCGGCCGCAGCGATCGCACCGGCATTGACCATCGGATTGAATGGCCGGTTGTTGCGTTCGTCGAAGGTGATCGAGTTGAACGCCTCGCCGGAGGGCTCGACGCCAATGTGCCGCAACACCTCCTCGCGCCCATGGTCCTCAAGGGCGAGCGCGTAGATTATCGCCTTGGAGACGGACTGAATGGTGAAGAGCGCGCCGGTGTCACCCACCTCGTAGACAAACCCGTCGGTGGTGGCGAAGGCCAGAGCGAACTGATCGGGATCAACGGCCGACAGCTCCGGGATATAGCTTGCCAGCTGTCCCGACTGGTTGGGGCGGTGGCGGGCGTAGAG